>JAKATY010000058.1 GCA_021827955.1 Microcaldota archaeon
TTCGTACCTCTCTGCTCCTGAAGCGTCGCGTTCTGGTATCCTGCCTGCCTTGCTGGGCGGCTTTGCCTTGGCGATGCTGGTTTTGACAGCATATGAAGCTTATATTGCCGGGTATCTGGGCTATCCATTCTCAGCGGCAATCCGTTCGCTTGTGGAATACACTGTAAATTTTGTGCTTGTGCTGCTTGCCATATCCTTGGTAGCCATTTCATCAAAGATACATTCCATTAAGAGGTTCAAGCGCAGCAAGCTCCTCGCCTTTCTGTTTCTTGCAATCGCGGTTTCCGCAGTCCTAGCTTTCTACTTTTCTGGCGCGCTGTTCTATATAATAAATGACGAGACCTACATAGGAATACAGAGCGCAAAGATGCTGCTTTCCGGGATCAATCCTTACACGCAAAACGTGGCGCAGCAGCTGTATTCAGCATTTGCGAGCAACGTGATTACAAGCCCTACAATAACCAGCACCGGGACAATAGTTGGAACGCTGGGCTATCCTATCCTATATGCGCTTACTCTTTTGCCTTTCTACAACGCTCATAGCTCTTTGCATCTCGTTTCTTCACGGCTGCTTCCCATGGAAGTCGGAGTATTTTTGGCGCTGTTTATCCTTTTGTTGTTCTTCGCGGAAGACTTTGAAAGAAAGCGCACCGTTATGTACGGCCTTATCTTGATAATGCCATTTTTCGTGCTTAATATACTCTCGCCAACAAGCGTGCTTCTGCTTATACTGCTTGTGCTGGCTCTCTGGAAAGTAGAGAGCAAATATGTGGGGATAGTACTCGGCGTTGCGGCATCCGTTCAGCAGATTTCTTGGGTGCCTGTGCTTCTCGTGCTTCTGTACATCTTCGCAAGCCAGGGCAAAAAGCGCGGCTCTCTTGCAATCGCAGCAACGGCTTTGGTGTTTCTCGTGATAAATGGCTATTTCATCGCAGTTAACGGCACAGCTTTTATCCATGAGGTTTTCTTGCCCCTGAGCGGCACGCTTATCCCTGGCTCGTTCGGCATTTTCGGCTTTCCTGCGCTTCTTGCAGGGATAAAGCAGAGCGCCATATCCAAGCTTTATTTTATAGCTTTGGCCTTTTCTGCCTTCGGCGTTTTGGCGCTGAAGAGAAAAGAGGCGATAGGGCCTCTTAGCATGCTTCCCTTCGCCTTCATGAGCCACGGCTCCCCTTTCTATTACCTGTTGCTTGCAACGCTCACGGTAGTTTCGTTTTCCTTGAAGAGCGGGGGCAAAGCAAGCACCGTTTCAAAGACCGGCACCGTCCGGCAAAGCAAGCATGCACGGCGTGCAGCAGCAAAAAGCAGCAGAAATATGCTGGCGATAAAGCTGATCGTGCTAGCCTTGATGCTGTTGGCAAGCGCATCCTACCTCTCTATGCAGAGGCAGACGCCCTCGCTTGCATACTTCAACACCTCGATGCGAAGCATAAACGGTTCGAATTACTATATATCTGCTTTCGCGACGAGAGGCGGTGCAATAGAAGGTTACCACGTGCTGCTTATCGGCATGGGAAAGGGAGCGAGCCTGCCTGCTCTCTTCGGCGCCTTTGGGGAGAAGATACTGCTCGTCAACGGCACGCCTTCGTATCCAGGCAACTACACCTTTTCAGTAGACAATATCAATCCCAACACTCTTTCAATAGGAAATTCATCGCGTGTTAACGTCGAAATCTTTTCCGGGAACTCGACAGTTTCAAGGTGCATAATCTACAACTCCACCGCGTTCTTGCTTTGCCCGATAGCTTCGCTGCAGAGCCACAGCTAAACCCTAATACAAAATCGCAGCAGGCTTTGATAAAAAGAAAGGAAGCGCAAGATTCAGTAGTTAGGTTTCTGCTCTCTTTCAGCTATCTCCTTGCCTACTTTTTCAATGAATTCATCCAGACTTATGTTCTGTTTCTGCGAGCCGCTCCTTGCCCTTACGGTGATCGTCTTGGCCTGCTCCTCCTTTTTGCCTATTATAAGCATATACGGCACTTTCTGCATCTGCGCCTCGCGTATCTTGTACTCGAGAGTCCTGTCGGAGTCGTCGAGGGAGACCCTAAAGCCGTTTGCGCGCAAACTTTTCATTATGCTTTCGGCATAGGCGTTCGCCTGCTCGGATATCGGTATTACAACGGCCTGCACAGGAGCAAGCCATGTGGGGAACTTGCCCTGGTAATGCTCTATCAGCACGCCAGCAAACCTCTCTATGCTGCCGAGTATGGCCCTGTGTATCACTACAGGCACTTTGGGCTTGCCGTCTTCTCCAGTGTACTCTAGCCCGAACCTTTTTGGCAATTGGTAGTCGAGCTGTATGGTAAGGCATTGCCAGCTCCTCCCCATCGAATCCATTATGTCGCCGTCTATCTTGGGGCCGTAGAACGCGCCTTCGCCCTCTTTTACCTCGTACGGCAACCCCTTGTTCTTCAGCGCGCTTTCCAACGCCTTTGTAGCTTCGTTCCAAAGCTTCTCGTCTCCCATGTGATCCTTGGGCATGGTCGAAAGCTTGAGCTTGTAGCTCATGCCGAACAGCGCGTAAGTGCTCTTTGCGATTTCTAGCAAGTTCGCTATCTCCCCCTCTACCTGGTCATCCCTTGCGAATATGTGGCCGTCGTCCTGCGTAAGCTCCCTCACGCGGAAGAGCCCCGTAAGCGCTCCGCTCACCTCATTCCTGTATAGCTTGTCGAATATCGCGGTCCTGAAAGGCAGCTCCCTATAGCTCCATCTCCTCGACTTGTATATGAGCATTGTAGAGGGGCAGTTCATGGGCTTCAAGCCCAGCTTTTCTCCTTCCGAATCGAATATGAACATGTTGTCCTTGTAATGGTCTATGTGCCCGCTTACATGCCAAAGCGCTATGTTTGCTATCGTAGGTGTGCTTATTTCGTCGTAATCATATTTTGCTATCTGGTCCCTCATAAGCCTTATGAGCTCCCTGTACAGTATATGCCCGTTCTTGTGCCAGTAAACCATGCCGGGAGATACCTCCTGGAAGGTAAATAGATTGAGGTTCTCGGATATTGTTCTGTGATCGGTATCGGGCAAGCCCGAAAAATCGCTCTTATGCACTATCGAAAGGTCGACCTTTTCGCTTGAGTGGGGTTTGCGCGGCGCCGCCTTCCTCTCTTCAGAAGCACCTCCGTAAATCCTGCTCTGCTCTGAAAGAGGATGCCCCTTTATGCTTAGGCTCAGCTTCTTGTTCCATCCGAAAGGCGCTTTCGTTACTTCGTATTCGTCGCCCAATCCCTCTTTTATCTGCTCCAGGACCTTCATCGCCTCTTTAGGCTGTGCAAGATCAGGGCTCAGGTGCGCATATGGGTACAGCACGATCCTTTTTCTTCCCAGCTGCTTCATGAATTTTTTGGCATCCTCTGCCGCTTTCGCTGCCTGCTCCTTGCCGTCTCCCTCCTCCACGCTTACTAGGAGCACCAACGCATTGTCCACCGAGACCTTTGCCCTTTTCGCATCGTCGTATAACTCCGACTCTGGGTTTACGGGCTCGTAGGTAATGTTATCCACGTCAAGCTGCAATATCCTCATTTTAACACTTCTTTTGTGCAATGCTCTCTTTAACATTAGGTAGAATGCAAGTAAGCTGCACAATAAAGAAATAAAAAGATTATCTGCAGGCCGGGTTTCTGCACAACCGCTATTTTGCTTCAAAAACGCCTAAAACCGATAAGTTTTTAAATAATTCATATTAAAAGGTATTACGACTAGGAGTGGTAAAATGTCAATAAAACTGATGCCCTTCGGCTTAGTACAGAATTCTTACAGCATGGGTAAGTTGCTAGGCAAGCTGTTGCTAGTGTTTGCGCTGTTCGGATTTGTGGGAGCAAACGTTGCAGCTTCGCAGGTAAACACTATATCCAGCGCGCTTTGCGGCATATACAACATCATACATACAATCATATTCATAATAGGTCTTGTGCTTATCATAGTGGGCGGAGCGATGTACGCAGGAGCGCACGTGCTTCCGGGCAACTTCAAGAGCTCACTGCAGGGTTACGGCATGGGTATGATAGTTGGAGGCATAGCAGGAGTCATAATCGCACTTGCCGCACCGTTCATAATGCAGACCATAGTAGGAAACACGGCCAACTTTGCCACATGCTCTACTACCTGAAGGCTATTTGAGCGCTGATGTTCGGGCAATGCCCTTTGGGCGTTGCCTCAGTGCATGTTGCGGCATGCTCTGCTCAGCAAGCGCGCAGATGCGCTTTGGCCTGTTTTCTTTTCCTGTTTCTTATTTATTCCTTTCTATTGCCATATAATTGAAAGAATGGTGTGCGTTTGACCAATGTCATTGCATATACAGCAAGGGCTTATTACTCGAATCTGCGTGTAATACTGCTTTTCTCGCTGTCTTTCATCATCGCCTTCCTAATACCAATTCTCGCTTTTTTCCCTACCTATAATGACATGGGCGCCATATTTGTAAGGACAGCAAGCGAGCTTCTCAACCTTAACATATTCAGTTTTTCGGTAATAATTGTTTCAGTGCTGTTCTCTCTCATCTTCCTCAGCTTTGCAATCGTAGCGATAAACATAATCGTGAAGCACAGCCGGGTGCATGTGCGCATAAAGAAAGAGGTTTTTGAAGGGCTGGAGAAATATACGAGCAGGGTGTTTGCCGTGCTCCTTCTCTTTACCTTCCTGCTTTCGGTGTTTAACCTTGCGGTTTACCTGCTCGTGCTGCCTGCATACCTCTACTATATAGTCGCACTTGTGCTTACTCCTTTCTTCTTCTATACCCCTTCTTCTATAGTAATAGACGACCTGAAGGTAAGCCATGCTATAAAGATGGGCACGCTTTTCTTTTTCAGGCGTTTTGACTACTTTTTGGTGTGGCTGGCCATAGCGGTAATAGTCCTCGCCTTCTTCGATTTCATATTCCTTGCGCTCAGCCATACTGCCATCTCGGGATACGTGATGCTCGCCTTCAATGCAATCTTTATAGCTCCTTTCTTGGTGCTGCTGCAGAGCGAAATGTACATGAAGCGCTTTGCAATGCTGAAACGCTAATCCCATTTCATGGTGTCGCTTCAAAACTGATTCCTTCGCTGGTAAGCCCTGGGCGCCTTGGCGCTCTGCAAAAAGCATGCCTTCATGCGATTTATCGGCTCTTATTGATTGGGTTTGTCCCTGCCAGCAAAATCCTGCTTTTTTTAACGTATTCGCCAAATAAGAAATGCTTATAAATCTCTTTTTGTAAGTTTCCCATATGCGACATGGATTCCTGCTTGCTCTCTTGCCTTTGCTTTTGCTGCTAATGTTCTCGAGTCTTTCAAGTGCAGCAAGCGGCACCGCATGCAGCGCCACTCTTACCAATCTTCCTTTTTCGATTACAAACGGGCTGAGCACCGCAGTAAGCGTCTCATTCATAGCGGTATTGTTCTCTTTTGCCATGGTTGCACTTTCGTACATGATCGGGGAAGTGCTAAAGGTTGAGGGTCTAAAAAGATGGTATCAGGGAGAGCTTTGGGAAACAGTGAAATCAATACTTATAATTGTTTCAATATTCTCCATACTTGTCATAGCAAGCGGCATCGCTACGGCAGTAGCAGGCAATTCCGCCATAGTGTCCCTTTCCGGGACGCGCTCAACGCTAGGCACATATGTATGGGACAATCTCGCGACTTTCTATTATTCTACATATTGCGACTACGTACAGCCCGAAAACACTTCAATGTCGGCAAGTTTTTCCGGAGCATATGGCATGGCGTTAGGCACAGACTTGCTGAAGAGCATCACGCTTGATCTGTACGTGCCCATTCCTTTGCCAATACCTCCTCCAGAATTCATGGGGATTATGTTCGGCTCCAAAAGCAATATCTACGTGAGCAGCGTGATAGACACAATGGGCAAAACCACATCATTCCTGGCGGACTTCACCATAGTCATGGTGCTGCCTCTTTACCTGCTGTTTGCAGTGCAGGCGCAGTTCTTCTATGTGATACTCATACTCGGCCTGTCATTTTTCCTGCCTTTCGGAATAATATTGCGCGCCATACCCGTTGTGCGGCCCATAGGCGGAACCCTCATAGCAATAGGCATAGGCATGAGCCTTGTCTATCCTGCCCTGTTCGTATTCATGAACCTGCCCATAACAGCATTGGCAAACAGCATATTCATACCTCCTAGCCCCTCGGTTCCAAGCCTCACAGGAATAGCTGCATTCTTCAACTTTTTTATAACTACGATAGTTAATTTCTATACCAGCTGGGCGGCAGGTGCAGCTCCCGGCTTTGGCGCGGGTCTTGAGGGCATTGCGGGCGTTTATGGGCCTTTGAATTACATAACCTATACGCTTGTTAATGTCATCGTGCAATTTATGCTGTTGATATTTGATCTTGTGATAGGCATAGTAGTGACAGATCACATAGCAAAGTTGCTTGGGGGTAGGCTCCCTACAGGTATAGGAAAGTTCAAGATGGCGTGATGCAAACTAGCATGGATTGAAAGTTGATAGGATGGTAAATACTTGTGCATTGTATGGCTCTTTCACCAACGCCAACAACTGGATAGGCATAAATGTGCTTGTCATCATAGTCGGCCTTTCGATCATTGCCGTAATCTATTCGTTGAGTAGGCTTTTGCCTTACGACACGCGTGCAAAGCTCACCGGTATAACGAAGATAGAGATAACGCAGATAATAATAAGCGCCGTGATCATTGCCGCACTTATCGCCGCTTCGTCAACCGCATGCAGCATCTCTGCTTCAATGAGCCAGTCCGTAACAGGCACAGCGTATTCTCCGTTCGTGTTTGCGGATTCATACATAGGCAACTTGGTATACAGCAAAGGCCTCGCGATATACTCGCAGGTGTATACCCTATCGATAACCTATGACATATACTCAAAAGTGCTCGCGTTCGCCGGAGGCATTATCAGCAGTCTCATACCTGGAATAGGAGAACTCTTCAAATCCTCCGTGGGCGGCCTCGCAATTACAGGCACTCTGGGCTATGACGCTGCGATAGCGCTTGGCATACTGAGCACGCTTTTGGTCTCCATGTTCTCGCCGCTCGTGATAATCGCGGTAGGCATGCTATTCATACAATACCTAATGCTGCCTGTAATAGAATATACAATGTTTACTATAGTGCTTCCGATAGCAATAGCCATGCGGGCTTTGGCATTTTCCGGGGCAGGCCTCAGAAACGCTTCCAACGCGGTGCTTGCGATAGCGATAGCCGCCTATCTCATATATCCGATGACCGTGGGTTTCGATGCCTATACCATGCACTGGTTATTCAGTTCATCAAATCCTACCTACACGTTCCTCTCTTCCACATACTCGCATAGCTCTACAATCCCCTCTTCATTCCTAAGCACGACAGGCATACCATCTTTCGGCAGCAGTACTTATCCCTCGATAAGTTCGATACTGAGCACGCTCAGTGTATCAGGGTTCCTTTCAGCGGTATCATTTTCAGAGCCGCTCACCATAGTAAACGAGATCTCAGAGCTCATGTTCCAGGCGGTGGTGCTTTTCGGTCTTGATATTGTAATAACGATGGGGTTCGCCGGCTCCCTTGCAAAGGCACTCAATTCAGGCATAGAGGGCGCGGCTTCGTTCTGGAGCAATATATAGGTGTTGTAAGATGACATTTCCGCTGATAATGCTTTCTCCGACGTTTTCCTCAGTGCACTCGCTGCTATTTCCTCTTGTAATAATAGCGTTTCTTGTGGATTCGGTAATGCTTGCAATCTGGTACCTTCTTGGAGTGCTTCTTAACAACCGCACCGTGAAATCTTCAGCGCTTTCGGAGTTCTACCAGCTGATAGGCACCGCGCTGATAATAGCAATCGTACTAGGCGCGCTGGTCATCGCGGGCAACCTCGCCTACGATTCGATGTCTTCTACCGCGCTGCTGAATCCGACCGCAGTATCCAGCATGATTTACAATGTAATGACAACAACGCAGCTTTCGATCATAGGCCAAAGCAATTCATTGCTCTTTCCAGCGAATACCAATTACTTTCCTGGCGTCTATCTCCTTGCTTCCGAAGCCTATCAAACAAATTCCTTTACTGTCAAGATGGATTATCCTCTTGTGGCTTCCGTAGCCGTGCTTGCAAACTTGACTAACCAGACAGCAGCAAACATAAACGACATGTTCAACCTTGACGCTTTCCTCGGCTTTTTGGATACCCTAACCCCGCAAACAGGCTTCTGCACAAGTACGGCTCTTCCATGCTACATACCAAATATCGGCGCAATAACGGATTTCTGGATAAGCGTAGGTTTTACTCCTTTCGCCGGCTACGACATGATCTATACCTCAATGAAATCGCTCACGCTCATACTCACCTCCTCCCTTGAGACATTCGTTGCACAGATGCTGTTCTTCGTCGTGCTTTTGTATGTCTGGCCTTTCATGCTTTTCATAGGCATAATACTGCGCGCCTTCTTCTTCACAAGAAAGGCCGGAGGCCTGTTCATAGCAATCGCCATCTCATCCGTGCTCATATTCCCAACAATATTTGCGCTGGAATACCTTTCGCTGGCGAGAGGCATACCCGTGTACGCTCCTTCTACATACGGTTTCAATTCTATAACTACTCTTCCATCCTCACCAAGCGGTTCTGGCACCTATTCGATAAATTTCTTCGTGGAACCCAATATCGCCGCAATAGCAATACACAACGGCTGTTATCCCGAAACTGCCGGGTATACTACTCTATTGGGCTCTGAATTTGCGGACATAGGACAGACAATGATACCTTTTGCAAACCTCATACTTCTGCTCTATGGCAGATTTGTCTCCGTTTCGCAGGTAACCTTC
>JAKATY010000023.1 GCA_021827955.1 Microcaldota archaeon
ATTTTTACGCTGTTGCAGAGTATAGATCGAAGTTTGCAACGCTCTTGGCATACATCAAAAAGTACAACCCCAGCAAAGCGATAGTCTTTGCCCGAACGAAACACATGGCAGATATAATCTACAATTTCATGAAGGAACAGGGATTTGATGCAATACTTATGCACGGAGGACTAACTCAGGCAAAAAGAGAGCATTCTCTTGGCGAGTTCAGGAAAGGGGCAAAATTCCTTATCGCCACAAACGTTGCTGCGAGGGGGCTTGACATCAGCGGTATCTCAGATATAATAAATTTCGATGTGCCTGAAGACCCCAATCTTTATGTGCACAGATCAGGAAGGTCAGCAAGAATGAATGCGGATGGAAGATCGTTCACAATTATAAGCGAAGACCAGCGCGACCTGATTACACAGATAAAGAATTTGGCCAACATACGCATCGAGAGATTGGAACTAGATACGCGCGAGTTCGCGAATGTAGCACTGCATATGCGCCCTGGCAGAAGCTATAGGGAAAGAGACGGCACTGAGGGACATGGACATGGAAGAGGCGGCAGGGGATTCTACCACGAAAGATCGTACGAGCATGGAAAGTACAGAGGGGAGAAGCGCAGAACGTATAGGAACGATTTCAGTTATTCAGGAAGATGATTGATATTTTGCTTCCTCGTTACGAGCAATAAGCAGTAGCTTCTCCATTTCCCTTACCCGTACTTGTGAGGGACCGCGTATTGGAAACCGGCACACATAGGTCTTCGTCCCAAAAATAGGTTCTTTGAAACCGTAGTCTGTGTTTCTCACTCCAATAAACTTTTCATAGGTTATCTTTCCAACAAAACACACAAGCATTGGTTTGTAAGCGAGTATTGCATCTTTTACGCGTTTTATCCCTTTTTGTTCTTCGCCTTTTTCGAGTTCGGAAACGCTAATGGTAGGCCTATCTACGAGATTTATGAAATTCAGCTTATAGGCCTGTGAGAACTTGTTCTCATATATTTTCCTTAAGTTCGGATCGTCTTTCAGTTCTTCTACTGGCTCTTTTATCAGATGCGCTTTGCTTAATATATACCAAAACATCTTGTTATTTGAAAAAGGTACACCTCTTTCATATGAACCAGGATGTGGATTTATTCCTACAAACATAATCAGTGCAGCCCTAGATAGCTTGTAATGTATTCTGTTGTATTTTCTCATGCATGCACCACGGTTATTGCAAAGCGATTTTTGAGCTTTGCAAGTTTTATAGGTTATAACTCTATTGCTTTAACGGTTTTTATTTTTAAGACATTACATGAATCAGACTTTTGGATAAGTTATTTTCTTGCCATGCACCTTTGCAAATGGGGTAAGAGTATGCAAACGAACCGAAGACAGGCCAGTTATATGGAATACGTTTATACCCCTGATCGTCAATGCGTCTGCTATCAGTGACCTATGGCACCTGAAGGGATTGCCTTCAGCACACATAATAACGATATTTCTGTTTTTACTGAATTTAATCAGTTTTGATATGGCACTCACGAATGCACGAGTTTGCATATAATCTGCAAATCCGCGGAAGCTATTGTTCCTCCATCCGTTATTAACCGAGCTGGCTAGAGGCCTGCGCAAACCGCCTAGCTCGGCCGCGTGCAAATATCGCATCCCCTCCCTTTTCAATCTTTTTGAGAGCTTCTGCTCGTTGAAATCCGGTTGGTGCCTAGATTTTGGTATGGTGCGTACATCTACAAGCATATTCACGTTATGAAATTTTAATAATTTTATAAAACTATCTATGGAACGATTTGAGTACCCAATTGCAAATATAGTATTGTTCTTTTTAACAGTCATAGCGATCAACAATTTTTAAATGATGCTTATGGGGCCGGAGCTAGCTTGTTTCTATCTAATAGAAGAAGGAAAGCGGCATTTTTAAGAACCTATGCGACAAAGCCTACAATAAAGTAAACGGCAATCAACGAAGGCAGAATGCTCTATATAAATAGGAAGAAGAACACTATAGCTACCGATTGAAATGACTAGCATTAATATTGCAAATGAGAAAAAAAATAGCGGGGAAGAAGAAACATCAGGAGAGAGCATTAGGAGGGATATAAGAGAGACTGCTCTCCACATAAGAAGCCATCATTATACAGAAGAGGAAAAAAATAAGATGAGGGAAGCGGCAGAGGAGGAAAGACAGCGCATAATGGAGTTAGTAAAAAAATATAAAAGGGACGAAAACGAAGACGTGCCTTTAACCTTTGATTATTCATGACTATAAGATATTTTGAGTACTTTTCTTTAACTTCGATTTTTATTCTTGATCTGTTAATTCTGCAGAACAAGGATTTGCTAACTTCGCAGAGCATACAAACCCTAACATCGCAGACGCTCTTTCACAGAACTTTGAATCGTAGCTGTATTATTCATTAAGAATTGTCTGAGTTTATAGCTGCAGAGGTTGGCCAAAAATGTTCAGGAAAATGGCATAGATATAGGTGCTTTACTTCAAAAATTAATGCGCGAATGAGGTCTGATGATTTTTTATCAAAATCAGCGATTATGTGTATCTATATTTTTAGATGTTGAAGAGAGATAAATCTTGCTAAAAGGAGAGTATTTATTGCTTTTTTAAACATCATCGCTGGGGAGCATAGTGAATAAAGAAGATAGCATCAGGCATAAAAGAGCACAATCGGCCATGGAGTATCTCATGACATATGGTTGGGCAATCCTAATTATTGCAATAGTTTTGGGGGTGCTATTCTCAATCGGATTCTTCAACGCGATTAACTTTGCGCCTAGAGCGCCGCCTGGGGCATGCCAGGTGTTTAGACCTAGTGGCCAGGGAACGGCTTCTTTTATAAATCTAGAGGGAACCTGCCAGGGCGAGCTGCCGCAGTATGTATTTCATTCTGGAGGCGAAGGAGATTACATTGTGGTGCCCGGGTCCAATTCAATATCAAACCTGCTTAATATTCAGAATAATTTGACTATTACTGCGTGGGTATATTTATCTGGCAGCCCTTATCATGACATAATGGACAAAGAAGGACAGTACGGAATGAAGATAGACTATAATAATCAGCCGCATTCTTGCTACCCTAGCAATTTTGTTGGCTTGTGCCTAGAATGGGATACGATAAATGACTGGGTAGGACCCGGTTATGCGATACCAAACGCAACATTTGACAAATGGATCTTTTTAGGAGTCAGTATAGCATATGATCCTCTTACAGGCAATAGCATAAAGCAGTGGTTCGCAAATGGCCAAGAAATAGGCAATAGCATAGTTAGCGGCAATCTAGCATATGCAAATTCTATCTTTGCTATAGGCGCGATATCTCCTGGCTATACCGGTTATGGCGAAGCAGAATGGTTCAACGGAAGCATAGCAAATGTACAGATTTACAATGCATCGCTATCTTCAGATGAGGTTCAGGTGCTCTACCGTGAAGGCATTGGAGGGGCCCCGGTAAACTTGCGTAAGATTGTGGCGTGGTATCCTCTCAACGGCAATGCTAACGACTACAGCGGCAACGACAACAATGGCGTGCCTACAAATGTGATTTACACAAATAACTGGTGGTCTAGCTATACACCGCCATAAAATACATAAAATAAGGGTTATTTCTCAAAACCGCATGCAATCTATTTAATGCGAGTATTCGTTTTGCTTTTTACTTAAACATCTCTTTTAAAAAGTTTAATTGGACCCAGCGGGAATCGCACCCGCGACCTTCTCGTTGCGAACGAGACGCTCTACTCCTGAGCCATGGGCCCAAACTGCAATGCTATTACCGATTACACGAAAGAGAATATAAAGATTTCCTGAACAATAAAACTGTGCTTACATGTCTGGCAGTGTCGAAGATGCAAAAAGCCAAGGCTACAGGTTTGACGCGCGCAGGCTTTCGATGCTGAATACTATGCTTGAAAGGATCCTGAAGGATATAAAGCCAGACAAGAAGGAAATTGAAAGGCTTACAGCATGCAGCAATGAATTGATGAGCAGGCTCCGCTCGGTAGTGCCAAAAAACGTAGAGATAATAACTGCCGGATCGATAGCACACGGGACCCACCTCAAGGGCTCATCTGACATAGACATATTCATGCTCTTCCCCAAGGAACAGGATGAAAGAGCGATGGAGAAGAAAGCCCTAGAGTTCGCCAAAAGGATAGTGAACAGAAAGAAGAACGAAAGCTATGAGATAAAATATGCTGAGCACCCTTACCTCAGGCTTTTTCTTGGAGACCTTGACGTTAATGCTGACATAGTGCCGGCGTTCAAGATACGCGATGCGAGCGAGATGGGGAGTGCGGTAGACAGAACACAGCTGCACACCGAATTCATTGTATCGCATCTTTCTGAGAAGCAGAAAGACGAGGTAAGGCTACTGAAATATATGCTTGAGCAGCACGGCATATACGGCGCAGAGGCGATAACAGAAGGTTTTTCAGGCTATTTGTGCGAGCTGCTCATCTATTACTATGGTTCGTTTGCAAAGCTTATAGAGGGATTCGCGAGATTGTCACCCCCCGTTGCACTCTATCCTACGAGCAGATCGGTTGCGATAGGCAAAGAACTTGGAGAGCTCGTAAAAAGATTCGGATCAGGCTTCATAGTTATAGACCCTACGGACAAAGGACGCAACGTAGCGGCAAATGTATCGATTGAATCGCTTTCCAGGCTCGCGCTGCTTTCTCGAGAGCTCCTGAAGCATCCTGTGCGCAAGGTGTTCTTCGGGCCGGAATATGAGGAAGTAGACGCGTTCTCTAAGCTTTCAAGATTTGAAAAAATTACAGGAACAAAAAGATATGCTATAATCATGCAACTTGACGACATAGCGGAAGATATACTGTGGCAACAGATGAAAAGGCTGAAAAACAGACTGGAATCCGAGCTATCGCGATACGGCTTTGCTCCAATGCTTTCGCTTCAAGCCCTTGAGAAGGACAAAGGCGCAATAGTCTTCTTTATCGATAGAAGCGCAAAGCACATTGATGTGGTACAAGGCCCCAGTGCATTCATGGCCGGCGCCTCTGAAAAGTTCGCCAGAGTGCATTCTGCAAGAGCTTTGTCGAGCGTGCTTAAAGCAGATAAGCTAGTATACCTTGAAAAGCCAAAGTATGCAACTCCGGAGATTTTGATTAAAGTATTGCTGAATAGAAAGCAGGATATACCGACCCACATACGCAAGGGGAGCATAAAGGTTTTGACAGGGCGCATGCCAAATCTCTATGCCCAAATAGTATACCAGAGGCTGGTATTCGCAACTTCTATATGAGAATGAGGCTTGCTATATTCAAGATAGCACATCAGAATGGCGATTTCTGGATTATTTTTCCTGACTTTAGCATGCTGTAGAGTTCATCGCTTCTGTTTATATACGAAGGCAATAACTTTTCAATTTTTTTTAGAACTTTTCTATGTTCCGCTTTGCTTGCCTTTTTGTTGCACATATAGGATATCATCTGCAGTGCTGCACGTTTTTGCAATTGTGTTTCAAGTTCGTATATTTTTTTAGACTTTGGCCTTATGGTTTCGCCGCAATAGTCAAGACCCTCTGCTATGAGATTCTCGCTGATTTTCGCTTTAGGATACTTGCGGGTCTTAAATCTTTTTTCCAGTGCCTTGAGGGGTGCTCTGATTACAAACGAGATATCGTAATTGAACGAAAGCTCAGCAGCAAGATGGCCTGAAAGCACAACCGCGCAGTTGCGCTTTTCTGCCTTGCGTACCTCATGCTTTACTGCGCGGTTAAGTTTCGCCAGATCTGCGATCTTTGATCCAAATGCATCGATCCCTGTATACGCCCTTGAAGAATTCAGAACATCATTTATCTCTATAACTTCAGCGCACTTGCAGCACTTTGCTATCATCTCCGAAAAGAAGGTCTTGCCCGATCCGGGCGTGCCAGTTACGGCTATGACGCTAAGACCGTTCACTTTCCTGCCTTAATGCTCTTTATGTAATCAGAAGCTGCATCAAGCAACGCATCTATCTCAGTTGCGCTGCTTTCTATGTTCAGCGCCGGATTCTGGTCAAGACTAACCCTTACCACATAATTCTTGCTTCCGCTGAAAAGCCATTCACCTATGAGGTTACCGTTGTATGTGCTGGTCATATCAGCCACGAGAAGCGAAGCATCTACAAGCCTCTCCACCAGGTGCATTATATCTCCAGACGCATTCTTGACATAGATTACCTCATCCTTGCTTTCATCTCTTACAAAGTTGTCCAATTTTATCAAGGGTATCTTGCTCTGCTTTGCCTCGAGAGAGATCGCCTGCGCAAGCTGCGAAGTTATGGCATTGCATTTTGAAGCATCGTCATCAAGCTTTTTCCTTTCCTCTTCCATGCCGTCCAGCATTTCTGCTATAGACTTATCTGCGTCTTCCTTCATGTTGCTTATCGTATTTAGTATATTTGGCTGAAGAGCGAACTTTTCCGGATTTGAAAGTATATCTGAAAGCGAGAGCTTGTATTTCGCTACAATGTCTTTGTCCAACCTCTTTATTAGAACATCAGCATCATCGCTCCAAATATTGGCCATCCACACACCTATCTTACTTATTTTTATTTGTGTGCTTATTTAATAAACTTTATGCATAACATGCCTGAAGATAAAAATATGATAGAGAGAATAGAAAAAGACATACGCAAGTTCCGCGAAAGCGCTGAAGAGTATGGTGCAATTGGCAGCGATGCAAGTGCAAAGGAAAAAGAGATTTTTGAGCTAGCGAAAATGTATGCATCTGACGCCAAAAGCTATCTTGAAAAGGGGGATCTTTACACTGCCTTTTCATGCATATCGTATGCCCACGGCTTGCTAGATGCGCTAAAAGGATTAGAGAGAGAATAACTTGATTGTATGTACAAAGAAGGGAGAGCAATAATTTTGAGGCACAAAAACGCCTTTCTGAATCCAAAAGCCCGGGCATCGCGTGAGATAAGCCTTGCACTTGCGAAGCAAATGTACAAAGGAGGTGAGGTTCTTGACGCCACCGCTGCTACAGGAATTAGAGGGATAGAGTACGCTGCGGAACTTGGCGCAAATGTGACCATGCTCGAGATAAACAAATCTGCTTACAAGGATTTGGCCGCAAACCTGCGCTACAACTACGGCAAACACGTAATCAAAAAAGGTAGCGTTGAGACACTCGATGAGAGTTTTCAGAAATTCGCAAACACCAGCGAAAGGAGATTTGAGATTATTGATATAGACCCTTTCGGAAGCGCCGCGCCATACATATTCGATGTGATGAAGCTTGTTTCTGATTCTTCGTATCTTTTTGTAACTGGAACGGACGTTGCAGTGTTGTGCGGTGCGCACAGAAATGCATGCCTAAAGCTGTACGGCGCAATGCCGATGCATAACGAATTCTGCCATGAAGCAGGAATAAGGATCATGTTAGGCTACATTACAAAGATTGCTGCGCAGTTCAATTATGGAATAGTACCAATAATCTCGCTTTATTATGCTCATTATATGCGCGTGTTCGTAAAATTTGAACATGGCGCAAAGAGTGCCATTGCGTCAATAGGAAAGCTGGGGTATGCATATTACTGCGAAAAATGCGGAAACAGGGCATATGAGACAGGGTTCTTTGCAAAGGACATGAAGTGCGGGATATGCGGTTCTAAAATGACTGCGGCAGGAAGCATGTGGATGGGCAGCATAACTGACAAGGAAATTGCGAAAAGAACATACGAATTGCTTGGAGACGGCGCGTCAAAAGAAGCAAAAGACCTTTTGGAAAGGATAGCAGATGAGATAGACCTCCCTTTTTATTACTCCATACCCCAGCTTACAAAGAAGCTCGCAATAGGCTCGGTTAACATGAGAGATTTGATGGGTTCTTTGAGCGAGACAGGTAGCGTTTCAAGAACGCATTTTGACTATTCCTCAATAAAAACGAATGTGCCTTACAAGGAGATCATGAAGCGCACAAGAGAAATTTATGAAAAAGGAAATAGACATTAACCATTGCTTAGATATAAAGGCTGTCAATCTTGCAGGGCGAAAAAACACGCTGTAAAGGTTTAAATATCTGAAAAGACGCAAAATTCAAATTATGGACAGGTACGCGGACATAAAAGTCTCTTCTGGAAATGTCGCTGAACTCAACAGACACTACTACGGCGGCAGTGCAGACATTGGATTCCTTACAATGGCACAGAGAGAGGAATACCAACAGGCATTCGGCAGATATTTGCACAGGCTTCTAGAAGGAGAGTATAGCAATATCTCGACATTGAAGGTGCTGGAGCTTGGACCAAGGGGGACTTATTTTGAGAAGGGGGTTTACAAAGAAATACAGAGGATAGACTCAGAAAAAGGTACTGACCACGCAGACAGGGTAGAATGGTCTCTGTTCGATATTTCAGAAGTCGCAATTAAAGAGGCTAAAACAGAATACGAATATGATGCAGGCTCTTTTTTTACTACGGATTTTTTTGTAGGAGATGCGGTAAACGACAGCCTGCCCACAGGATATGATGTAGTACTTGCAAATGAGCTCATTGATGATCTGAAACAGATGGTAGTAGTTAAAAGAGGGGAGAAATTGTACGAATCGGTTTCAGGCATAGCTGTCGGGGATTTTGTGAATGATACAGGCATAACACTTAGGCAGAAGTACCTGAAGCCCGTCAGGCAAATCAATGATTATGAGTATCTAGAAGTTATTTTAAAATATCTTGGCGAGGGCCAAAAAACAAC
>JAKATY010000017.1 GCA_021827955.1 Microcaldota archaeon
GCCTGGCTTGTTGATGTCGAAAGATCTTGCTATGTACATCAGGGGCTCGGAAGAGGTATCGGGATTCCTTTCCGCAGCCATCTTCACTATCATCTCGAGTATTATGTCTATGTTTATGTCATGGCTGGAGACTACAGGCACTATGGGCGCTTTCTCTATAATGCTGCCCTTGATGAAATCCTTTATCTGCTTGTAGTGCTTCATTGCAGCTTCCTTGCCCACAAGGTCGACCTTCGTCTGCACTATTATCGCGTTCTTTATGCCGAGGGTGTTTATTATCATGAGGTGCTCCTTTGTCTGCTGCATGGGGCAGGGCTCGTTCGCCGCTATGACGAAAAGTATGGCGTTTATCATGTTTGCCACGGCTATCGCCGTTGCCATGAGTGTCTCGTGGCCAGGCGCATCGAGCACCGAGATCCTCAGCACGGGCTTGGCTTCGCCTTCGCATGAAGCGCATTTGTCATAAGTCGTATAGGCTTCAGGTCCTTCGCATCTGTCGCATTTTCTTATTATCGCATCGGCATAGCCGAGCTTTATGGTCATGTTCCTTTTCAGGCTCTCGCTGTGCACGTCTGTCCATTTGTGCGTTATCGCCCTAACCAGTGTCGTCTTGCCATGGTCTATATGGCCCAGCGTGCCTACATTGAGCACCCCCTGCTTCATTAAATTTTCCAAACTATCACTTCATAATACAATACCAAAAGCAAAGCGGGCCATGCGCGTTTGCGATTAATGCTGCTTCCAGCTTCATTTGCTTTCCGGCATGGCTTTCGCTTTATCCCCTTTCTCCTTTTTGTCTTTTTTTTCTTCAGTCTCATCAGCTATTACAGCGTTTACCAAAGAGGTAGTGGCACTTATGGTGTTTCCTACAACGGTTCTCCTTGCGCGCTCCCCCTTGTTTGAAGAAGACTTCATGGTTTTGAGTATGCTTAACTTCCTGCTGCCTTCTATGTTTGCCACCATCGGGAAGCCGCTGTTGTCGCTGCCGCCGGTTATCTTCAGCATATGCCCCGGTACTCCTACACTTTCGCCTTCTACGGTCTCGCCTATCTTAACTCCCAAAAGCCTGCTCTTTGAGGCTTCGTCAAGCTCTATCTGCGTACTCTTCCCGTCCTTGCCTGAATATACGAGTTTCATTTAAACACCTAATCATGCATTATCGCTATCTGTACATGCTCTGCGGTTCCTCTTTGAACCTTTTTATCCTTTCGGCAAGCTCTTTCGGCACTGCCGGCTTCACCTCGAGCAGCGCGTTCTCGAAATCCTGCTTCGTGACCTCAAGCCTGTTTGCTCTTATAGCGAACATTCCTGCTTCGCGCACAAGGTTCTCTATCTCCGCGCCGGTATAGCCCTCTGTCTGGTTTGCAAAGTCCTCGAGCGAGACGTTCTTCGCCAAGGGCATTCTCTTCGTGTGCACCTTGAATATCTCATAACGTGTTTGCGGATCCGGCATCGGTATCTCTATTATCTTGTCGAACCTTCCGGGTCTCAGGAGCGCAGGGTCCAATATGTCGGGCCTGTTCGTCGCGCCTATTACTATGACGTTCTTGAGCTCCTGCAGCCCGTCCAGTTCTGTAAGAAGCGTGTCTACCACCCTCTCCGTCACCATTGAGTCGCTGTCGTCACTGCCCCTTGTGCTTGCTATAGAGTCAAGCTCGTCCATGAATATTATGCATGGCGCTGCGAGCTTTGCCTTCCTGAATATCTCGCGAACCGCCTTTTCGCTCTCTCCAACATATTTACTGAGAAGCTCAGGGCCTTTTATCGAGATGAAGTTTGATTCTCTTTCCGTAGCGACTGCCTTCGCAAGAAGCGTCTTGCCCGTGCCAGGCGGCCCCACCAATATGAGCCCTTTTATGGGCCTTATGCCTATTTTTTCGAACACCTCAGGATTCTTCAGCGGCAGTTCGACCGCTTCCTTCAGTTCGTTTTTTACCGCTTCAAGGCCTCCTACGTCGCTCCAGTGGACATTGGGCCTTTCCACGAATACCTCTCTAAGCGCGCTTGGCTGTATCGTGCTGAACGCATCTATGAAGTCCTGCCTCGAGACGCTAAGCGTTGTGAGTATCTCGTTTGGTATGGATCTTTTATCTATGATTTTAGGCATTATCCTGCGCAGCGAAGCCATTGCCGCTTCTCTCGCCAATGCAGCAAGATCGGCGCCTGTGAACCCATGCGTCATGTTTGCAAGTTCATCTATGCTTACGTCCTCGGTTAGCGGCATGTTTCTGGTGTGTATCTGCAGTATCTCCTTTCTAGCATTCCTGTCGGGCACGCCTATTTCTATCTCCCTGTCGAACCTTCCGGGCCTTCTCAGGGCAGGATCCACGGCGTTTGGCCTGTTCGTCGCGCCTATTACTATTACTTGGCCCCTTGAATTCATGCCGTCCATCAGCGTAAGAAGCTGTGACACCATCCTTCTTTCTACCTCGTTGGTCGCCTCCTCCCTGTTGGGCGCTATGGCGTCTATCTCGTCCATGAAGATTATGGTCGGTGCTTTCTCCTTTGCCTCATTGAATATCTCTCTCAACCTCTCTTCGCTCTCTCCAACGAACTTGCTGACAAGCTGAGGGCCAGAGATGTCTATGAAATGTGCGTCGCTCTCGCTTGCTACAGCCTTCGCAAGAAGCGTTTTGCCCGTGCCAGGCGGACCGAACAGCAGCACCCCCTTGGGCGGGTCTATCCCAAGCCTCTCGAACAGTTCAGGATACCTTATGGGAAGCTCGACCATCTCCCTTATCTTCTCTTTTTCATTCTTCAGGCCCCCGATGTCTTCGTAGTGCACGTCCCCTATCCTTACAAGAGATTCAGGTATGGGCTCTGTCTTCACTACCATTTCCGTATTCTTTGTAACCTTGACTATGCCATGGGGAGTTACCTGTGCAACGATAAAGCTGAACATGTAGCCGAACATAGGTATTGGAACCACATCCCCTTTCGAAAGAGGCCTGTCCTCGAGCCTGTTCTTTGCGTACTCGGCGAAGTCTGGCGAAATGGGGGTTCTTTGGTTGGGCGGCGGAGCGAGCACAACCTTCTGCGCTTCGCTCACTTCCGCTTTTGTGACAAAAACCCTGTCCCCTATGCCTACGCCTATGTTCTGCCTTATATAACCGTCTATCCTTATGAAATCAAGACCTTCATCCTGCGTATGTGCCTGCCAAACAACGGCCGCAGTCGAACGTTTCTTGCCTTTTACTTCTATTATATCCCCAGAGATCACATTCAGCATCTTGCGTGCCTTTGAATCTATCCTGGCTATGCCGCGGCCGTCATCAGTAACTACAGCTCCGGCAACCGTTAGCTCTATACCGTTTACCAAAATATTCACCTTATAAGCAACTTTACAATATGCGGCAAGGCAAAGCGATGCGCTTCGGCATGTGCGTGTGCGCTTACTATGCCCTCCCTTGATGCCATATGTAATATTGTGAAACTTCAAATTTAAAATACCTTAACAGGTCATGCACAGAGAATTGCGCCATACAGCAGCACCCTCTATGCAGGGCAAACCGCAGGAGAACAAGCCGAATACACGTTCCGTCTTTATCTCCGGATCTTAGCTACCTCATTAAGCATGCTTGCCCTGCTGTACTCCCTGTCCTTGCGCAGCATTCTCTCATAATTGAGCTTCCGCATTTCTGATATCAGCAAGTAGCTCAGCAACGCAGCGTTTGTGCCGAACAGCAAAATCGCATCCTGTTGTACCTCCATTTCTTCACCTGCTACCTTGGCCTGCTTACTATGCCTGCAATACACATTTATGCAGATGTTTATTAATAATTTGCCTTGGCAGGCGTTGCCGCGGGTGCTATTGTCATGTCCGTGCCAAGCAGCTTACTAATGCCGTAATGGCTGGCCTTTCGGTCGAGATTGCGCTTTGGAAAGAGAATTTTTATTTAATTGACAATAAACGAACCATATATCGTCATTTAAATAATTTGCGTGAGCTGTTCCTCAAAAAGTGATTTGATGGCATATGCAAGCATAGATGAAAGCGGTTTTCTTAGGGGAAGAGGAATAGAAGAGGAAAGGAGCGAAAATGGCGAAAACAAGATTGCCATAACCGCAATAGGCATGTCCTTCGGCAGCCTTGCCATAAGTGTAAGTGAAAAAGCAAAAATTACACTGAGACATGGCAAACCCGTTGATCCTGTGCGCGAATATGAGCACATTTTGAAAAGGCTCGGCTTGAACTCCAACTCCGTGCCTGATTTAGGCGAAACACCGATCACTCTTGCAGCCATGGCTATCATAAAAGCGGTGGTCTTCAATCCCAATGTTTCCCTAGATGAAATAACGGAAGCCGATTTTGCCACGGAATCAGCAAGAGAGCTCTCCAAAAACAGGATGCTGGAAATAATAAAATGCGTAAATTCGGCAAGCGATGCCCTGCTAAAGCACGGGATAAACATAGGGCACATAAACGAAAGAGCAGTTAAAGAAGGTGACAGAAAAGCGGTGCATACAAACCAGCACCAGAGTGCGTGCGACTCCGCAGGCCAGGAGATCTACGAAGACGCGAAGGACGGCATGTCATTTAAAAGCGTAAAGCTGCTCATAGGCAGCGACCATGGCAGCTACAGGAAGCGCAGGCCCGAGGATGAAACTGGAGGCATAGGCGCAATAGCGATGATAATAAAATCTGCAAACAATGCTGACAGCGGGCTCTTTATATCTTCTAAGCTGATGGGTGAGGCGAACATAGACAGCATGGAGTTCACAAAGAAAGTTATATACGATATAGGGGAGGGCCTCTCGATAATAAACACAGACCCGATAGTGCTCGGAAACCATTCAAACTATACCTACCACTATCTTGCCTACAATGCCTTCAGGGCGATGTTTGGCGGTATAAAGAACAGCCCTTCAAGCATAGAAGAAATAATGAAGTATGACATCGCCATGCACGTCCCGTTTCCAAATATGCCCATCGATTCAATCGCCTATTTTCTAAGGCATCTTGCAAGAATGGATACCTCTTTAAAAGAATCGATAAAAGCGCAGCTGAAAATAGAAGAGCCCCTTCTGGAGGGATTTACAAATCTCGAGACGGAGTTCGAGTTCCTCCATGACATAGGCGAAACATACCTCCCTTTTAGCATAATAAGGGAGGAGGTGGACAGGCTGGGAAAAACAGACTTCAGCGAACATACAAAGGAAGAGCTAGCTTCTAGATATATTTTAGCCGTGGAGCGCGCGCTTCCACAACAGGCAGGCCTTTCGGCGCGGGAGATGCGGCGCGTGATGGAAAAATATGGGGATATGATTGGAGAACAGATGAGAGGCATAATCTCTTCTACTGTATCGCGCCTCGAATCGGCTTCAAAGAGCACGGATCCTGTAACGCTTAGTGAAATCGAAGCGATAATAGCGCCTCTCTACGTTGCAATAAGCACTTTCGAAAAGAATGACACGGAGTATAATGCAGCTATGTGCAAGACAAGCGAATTCAAGAAGCTGGCCGAAGGGATACACATAAACGAAGCCGTAGAATTCTCGAAGGAAATAGGCAATATAGATACTGCCTCTGCGCTGCTCGGCATTGCAAGCAGCATTTACAATGCGGACAACAACAAGCCAATACTAATAGATTTCTACGGAAGCACCTCGAGCAACATATGGCTGAAGGGCGAGAAGGTAAACATAAAGCAGATGAGACAGGCGATAGGCGCAAACTGGAAGTATGAAATGGACCACAGGCGTTTCATAAGCGTGGAAGAGTACCTAGAGCTCGACAAGGCAAGGAGGGCCATGCCAATAGCAAATTCCGACCTGCCTCTCTCGAGCAGCGGCCTTTTCATGAATATCAACGAGGAAGCGCTTCTCAGATCGGTAAAAGAGATGATGGTCTATTCGCTGCGCATGAATGGCAAGCTTCCTACCAAAGAACACGATGCAGGTGCCGAAAGTATTCGCGAAAAATCAAGAAATGCGTTATGACGCAGAGTACCGATGGCGTCATAGATTGGGGTTTACAGCTCAGGCAGTTTGAATTTTTGCTGTTTTCGTGTAGCCCAGCCTTTCCACATCGCGCATCGCCTTGAAATATCCCCAGATGCCTATTACTACTACACTTATTATTACAAGGAAAAAGCCGATCCCAAGAGAATCCAGGTTATGCACCTTTATGCCCGTGTTTATGGCAAAGCCAAGTATCTGCGGAAACATCAGCACAAGAATTCCGCCTATCACAAATGCAATGCCTCCATATTTCAGCACGTACGTGGAGATCGAGACTGCGACGAACTTCATTCCGCGTTCGGTAAGCTTCTTTATCCTGCGCATGTAACCTCCGAAAACCGAGCCGAATGCTATCTGCATGGTCATCGTGCCAAGACCGAAAAGCGCACCGGGAAGCCATCCTAGCCAGGGTGATTGCATCGCAGGCGAAAGCACCGTGTAGATTATCAGCGCGAAAGCGCCGAAGCCGAAGCCCGCAATGAAACCATGGATAAGCGCGAGTTTTGCAGGAACCGGTTTCGTGGAGATCTTATCATCGCAGCACATCGAGGGATTGACTTTGTGCTCCAGCTCCTTCTCCTGCTCCGCGCTGCCTTTCTTATGTATTCTGAATAACACGCCGAGTTTCTCTTCTATATAATGCCAGTGGGGGTATTTTCCCCTGCCTGCTATGTAGAAGCCCGCAGCTGCCATTGCCACCCCTACTATTATGTATGTAAGGCCAAACGCGAAGTTAGTCATGAAGATTGCGGCAAGGGCAAAAAACGCTATCTCTGAAAGTATCGCACGCTGCACGGTAAAGCCCGCTGAAAATATGAGCCCGGCTTTAGCGCCGCCCTTTACGCTGTAGCTCCCAACAGCATATGAAAAGGTTATGGGCCACGTGTGCTCATCGGGAGTTATTCCGTGCACTATGCCGAGCACGTATGCAAGAATTACCGCTTCGATTATTGTAACATTGGTGGGATTCCAAAGGTTAAGGCTAAATCCAAAAGACATATTCATGCACCCTTTCCGGATTTCGGAGCGATGCGTATAGGATTGCCATGCGGGCAAACCTTCGGCCTCCTGAGCCTTTCAAATAGCTCATTTGCCACCTTATCGCTCATCAGAAAATCCATCTTTTTGCATTCTGCACATGCCTCATCAGCGCTTACGCCGTTGTTCGCGAGAAGTATTTCAAGGACACGGTGCCTAAAAATTATCCTTTCAACGCTCCTCTCTCCGGTGGGAGTAAGCCTTAGCACATTATTCCTGTCCTTTGACATTGCGCCCTTTCTAACAAGCCTCAATACAAGCGCATGCGCTGTGGAAGGCTTTATTCTGAGCCCTTTGCTTAGCCTTACAAGAGTGATGCCTCCCTCTTTCCTTACCTGCTCCAGGCAATCCCTCTCCCTTCTTGTAAACTGCATGTCCACATGCCTCGCCTATTCCTGCTTTTCAGCTGATTATTTAGCATAACACTAAATAATTTAGTATAATACTAATTTATAAGGGTTTCTGCTGATGAGAACAAAGCCCTGCATTTTACGATGGCCTTGTTTTTTTATGATAAATATTTATTTGTTATATGCGAAGAGGTAAACAAGGTGGTTTATCTGAAAATTTCGTGGATGAGCGGCGGTGCGCAGGGCTCGGGCATAGATACTTCTGCAAACATATTCAGCTCGGCAATCGCGAAGGCAGGATATGAGATATATGGCACCAGAGAGTATTATTCTAACATCAAGGGGAGGCACAGCTACTTTTCCATGACGATAAGCGATTCTCCTGTGCACAGCATAGGCAGCTCCGTAGACATACTCACCACTTTTGATGCGGAGACCGTTTTCCAGCATTTTCATGAGGCAGTAAAATACATGATATACGACAAAAAACAGGAAAACACACCCGTAGAAACCATAAGATCCATAGAACCAGAGATAGTTGATGAGGTACTAAAGACTCTCGAAAGCGAGGGAGGAAGCACGATAAAGGAAGTGGTTTCCTATCTTTCGAAAAAGGGCGTTGCTACGATAGGCCTTGACTACGATGGCATGATAATGCAGGTCATAAAAGCAACGGGTGCTTCACCCGTAATCGCCGACCGGGCCAGGAATGCGATATGCATTGCGGCTTCCTTCGCTCTTTTAGGGCTGGACAAAAACTACCTTCTCTCCGCAATAAACAGTGTTTTCAAGTCAGAACAATATTCAAAGATAAACACGCTGGCGGCAGAGCTCGGCATGGATGCTGTGAAAAGCGCGTACAATCTAAAAGGGATTGCTGCAGACCTGAAGCGCATGATACTTGACGGCAATACTCTGTCTGCCATAGGCAAAATTGCCGGTGGCCTGCGCTTTCAGTCATATTACCCGATAACCCCTGCTGCGGATGAAAGTACATATATAGAGGCACACCAGAAGATCGG
>JAKATY010000018.1 GCA_021827955.1 Microcaldota archaeon
CGCCTGCACAGCATAATACGCGAATCTCGGATCACTGAAATCCTTTGAAGAGACAAGCCCAGCTATATCGCCAAGTAGCTGCTTCGATTCCTTTTCCATGCCGTTATGCAAATGAGTTATGGCCTGCGCCGAAAGCCGGATTATCTCCCTGCTGAGATCTGAAACTTTGTCAAAGGCATCTTGCTTGGCCTTCAGGTATTTGGCTGTGTCAAAAACCTCCGAGGAGAATGCTTCAAAATCTCTTGCTTCTGCTTTCGCCTTTCCTTTAGCTCCCCTTTCCATAAAAATCCCCTGCGCAATTTAGCATTGTTTTTGGTCATCTAAGATAGTGCATGCCATGCCAATAAAGATACTGCTGCGCATATCCCGCCAAACCATCCCAGCGCTCTTCGGCAAACTTGTGTATTTCTTTTATTGTCTTCTTCCTTTTATTAAAATATATGTTTTCAACTGTTCTTTTTATCCACGTGTCTATAGGAAACGCCTCGAGCTTGCCATAGCCCATAAGCGCTATGCAATCTGCGACCTTGTCCCCTACACCGCGCATCTCCAGAAGCGCCTCCTTGAGCTTTTCATAGTTCTTGCCCATGAGGTCGTGGAGATTTATGTTGTTTGTGCAGTACTCGGCCGTGGTCTTTATGTATTCGGAACGGAAGCCGGCTCCGCATTTCCAGATATCTTGTATAGAAGCGCTTGCGAGAGACTGCGCTTCTGGAAAACTCTTGCCGATAACCTTGCCATCGTAGACTATTTCTGAGCCGAATCTGTCCATCAGCCTTTTTATTATGAGGCGTATGCGCTTTATGTTGTTGAACTGTGAAACAAGGAAAGAGAGTGTGGTTATCCATGGATCGTTAAACGTGAGCCGCATGCCCACATATCGCTGCGTCGCTTCCGCCATGAAGGGATCTGAGGCTATACTCTTATAGATTTTGCCCATGTCATCTTTTAGCCTAAAAATCCTTTTTGCTTCTGCAACACCGAACTTCGTATCTCCGCGCACGCCCTTTATGTAAAATATGCCTGACTTGGAATCGCCTTCAAGCTTCAGCGAAACCATGCTGTGCCCATAGGGAAAGGTTATCTCGTTTCCTTCAAAATCTGCGTAAAACGACAGTGGCTGCGCGCTCTCGAAAGTGTACTTAAGGCTGAAGTCTCTTGTGCGTATGCCCTCCATCCAAACACCATGAATTGCAAATATGAGGCAAGATACCCATAATTGCTCATGCGTTTACGCTATATCGCTTATACGCGCTCTTTCCTGCTTTGTGGTTAGCATGTCCCTTATGGTAACGGTATCGTCTTCCAGCGTAGTGTAGTCTATTGTTATCGCCTTGTTCACGCCTATTTCGTCGGAACGCGCATACCTCTTGCCTATGCTGCCGGAAGTGCTGTAGAAAACCGACTTGCCCCGTTCAAGCAGCATGTCCCTTACATGAATAGCTTTCTCAACAAGCTTGTCGTCTTTCTGCAATGGAAAAACCGCGAAGTCGTACGGCGATGTCTTTTCATTAAGCTTAAGCACCTCCCAGCCGCGTTCGTCGCTGTAAAGGGAATTGCTCACAAGCGCCAAAAATAGCCTGTCAAGGCCGATACTCAACTCAACGACATGCGGAAGGAGCTTCTTGTTGCCACTCACGACATGCAGCTCCTCTTTCGAAAGAAGCTCGTGATTCCTGAGGTCGTAATCGGTCCTGTATGCAAGACCAGAAGCTTCTTCATATTTTTCCCCTATTTTTATCTCGAGATCGACATTGCCTTTTGAATAATGTGGGAGCTCTTCCTTGCTTATCTGCCTGAAGCGGAAGGTATTTTCTTCAAAACCGAGCCCTAACAGGAACTTCTTCTCTGTGTATAGCAAATATGCGAACAGCTTGTTTGGTATGTCTCCGTTTTTCAGCAGCGCGGAGAGCTTAATGCTTTTCGCTTCGCTCCCTGAAGCACTGACAAAGGCTATGCTTTCTTCGAACACTGCGTCGCTTATCGGCAAACCGTTTATCTCAAGAATGCTTTCTTCCGGATCAAAAAAATATTCCAGCTCCATCTGCGAGAATTCGCGCATCCTTATGAGAAAGTTCCTGGGAGAGATCTCATTCCTGAACGCCTTTCCAGATTGTGCTATCCCTACAGGCAACTTCAGGCCATAAATCCTGTAAAGGTTCTTGAAATCCAGAAATATTCCCTGTGCGGTCTCGGGCCTCAGGTAGCCTTCTATTCCGGCAAGCGGCCCTATCTTTGTGGCAAGCATGAGGTTGAACACTTCTACGCCTTCGAGCTTTGCGCCGCATCTTTCGCAGTGCACATCCGCGCTCTTGAGCATTGATCTAAGTTCCTCTATCGTGCTGTGCTTTACCTTTTCGAGCGAAACCTTGTCATTTTTCTTAGAATAGTATTCCTCAAGCACTTTGTCCGTCCGATGGCTATAGCCGCATTTAGGACACACCGTAAGAGGATCGGAAAACGTCTTGAGGTGGCCGCTCGCTTCGAACACCTGCCTTGGTGAGACTATTGAAGTCTCTACCTCAAGGTTACCCATCTTTTCAACGAAAACGCGGCGCCACTCGGCCTCTATCCTCTTCTTGATCTTCAAGCCTATAGGGCCGTAATCGTAAAATCCGCCTATCTCCCCGTAAATCTGAGCTGATGGAGCAACTATGCCTCGGCGTGCAATAAGATTTATCACCGCATCAAGACCTTCTTTCTCCATGTTATCAGTCTAAAACATTTCTGCTTGCAGCACTCCAAAAAGTTATACAGTTAACCAGGCAGATTGACGGCTTATGGTAATTTTGCTCTGCATACGAGCAAAACGGATCTTATCCGCAAGTGAGGTTTAAAATGAAAAATATATAAAAAGATGGCACATTTCGTTGCATGATAGCATAAGAGGATTTGAACTCCTGCTGATCAAGTTACGCATAAGGCTTGACAAGCTTGCCTATTATGGGCATATTTATATCGTTGCCCTTTCCTGCTTCATACCCGACGTATATGCCGTATAACCAAAACAGCAGGCTTATTATTCCAATGAAAGGCAAGAAGCTGAGCACTACTATTACTATGCCGAGTACTATGGACTGCAAGCCGTGAAACCTCATGCTTTTATCTCCTTTCGCAAGCAAAAAGGCAACCAGCCCGCTGAGCCACGTAAAAAAGTATATTGCGATATATATTATCATATTCCTGTTTTGGGTGCTTTTTTTGCCAGCCATAAACAAACCTTGCCAAAGCATAAACCATTTGCCTAATACTGTGCAAGGTATCTACAACCAACAATTATAAACCTTGCACTACGGCTTTGTTGAAAAAGTCAAATTTTGTTAATAGAGCTGCATTTAACCGGAAAGATCCACAACCGGAGAAACCTCTGTGTGCTCAGACCTATATGCTTCCTACCTTATTTTCAGCTTCTTGAAAAGGTATACCTTAAAGAAGTCTAGCCCTACTGCGAAAACTACGCTAACAGCAAGAAGCAGGAATATGGAGTATGCGCTTATCGGGTATACCATTATTCCGTAATAAGCTATCACAATCCCGAAGATTATCCCTGCTGCCGAAGCGGCCAAAGTCATGGCGCTTGGCCTGCTTCTCCACATGTTGCTTTTAGTTCTTACGTTGAACAGGTATAACTGATCAGTAACGTCGAACATCAGGAATATAAGGGTCTGGAACCCCAGAATGCCGAGCAACAGGTAATGGGAGAGAGGAACAAAGGCGAGAGAAAGCAGAAGCAGGAACGACCCCAGAATTAATGACGTTTCTGTTATGCGCTTCGTATTCCATACGTCTGGAGAATGCGAATAATCTGCATTGTCTGTAGATAGGGAGATGTTCACTATATCGTTGGTAAATATTAGCAATATCAGCTCGAACGGCTTTATCGCTATAACCCTGAACACAAGAAGCATTATGGTGAGGAAGAATACTATTTGCACAATCTTGCCTACTTTTACAAGCGTGTATGTCATCATCCTTTCGAATATCCTGCGGCTTTCTTTTATCGCTTCGACAATCACATCTATGCCGTCCTTGACCAGCACAAGATCGGCTACGCTTTTTGCCACGTCGGTTGCGCTTGAAACAGCTATGCCTACTTCTGCCTGCTTGAGCGCAGGAGAATCGTTCACGCCGTCTCCCGTCATGGCGACTCTGTATCCCTTCTTTTGCAGCGCTAGCACTATTTTGTATTTGTCCTCGGGAAATATGCCTGCAAACCCATCCGCTTTCTCTACCATATCCTCGAAATTGCTGCCCTTTTTGTTCAGGTCGTTAAAGTCTATTATGTTATCTCCTATGCCGACTTCTTTGGCGATCTCCTTTGCAATGAATATGTTGTCCCCTGTGAGCATCTTTGTCTTTACTCCTAGTAAATGAAGCTCTTCTATAAGGGATTTGGCATCCTTTCTCGGCTCATCGCTTAGGGCTATAACTCCGAGCACTTCGCTTCTGCCGCCTGTTTTCATTGAAACGGCAATGGTCCTGAATTTGTTTACCGAAAACTCATTTGTTTTTTGCTTGAGCAGCTCGGCATCGCTGCCTTTTATGCCTGAGCCGGCAAGTATCTTTTCAAGCGCACCTTTCGCAACCTCGATGTTCTTCCCTTTCGAAGAGACCATTGCGCTTGACATCTTTGTTTTTGGCTGGAATGGGGTAAACTTCAAAACCTTGAAGTTTTTCAGGATTATGCCATGCTTGCCGGCATATTCTATGACTGCAGTATCTATGGGGTCTTTGTCTTCGATGCGCGATGCCAGAGCGGCGGCTTCCATTACTTCTGCAGGGGTGTGTTTTCTTATAGGGTACACACTAGCAACACTGAGCTTGTTCTCTGTTATCGTGCCTGTCTTGTCAAAGCATACCACATTCACGGAAGAAGTTTCTTCTATCGCATCCAATTTTGTTACGAGTATTGATTTCTTCGTGAGCTTTTCCGTGCCAAGGGCCATCGATACAGTAAATGCTGCAGGCAATGCGACAGGCACTGAAGCTATTAGCAGGTTAAGCGCAAAAATGACCATTGTGCCGGCATCGCTGTGGATTACGTATATGCCGAAAAGTATCATTATTACAGCAAGCAATACGTCTATTATTATCAGATACTTTAGCAAACCAAGTATCATGTGCTCAAGATGCAGCTGAGGCTTTGCTTCCTGCACCAGCTTTATAGTGTGACCATAATAGGTATTTGCGGCTATCGCTGATACGGCGCACAGTGCTTCTCCCTCAACAACTGTTGAGCCAGAGTAAATCGTAGCTCCAGGCACTTTCTTTGAGGGCAGGGATTCTCCTGTCAGCACGGATTGGTCAACCCGCAAGTCGGATTCAGATATTACAACAGCATCAGCGGGCACTATGTCTCCGAGCCTTACGCGTATTACATCGCCCACTACCAATTCGCGCGCGGGCTTGAGCTTCCATTCTCCTGAACGCAAGACCCTCGCGCTTACGGTTATCCTCTTCTTTAGCAGCTCTATAGAATTGTCTGCCTTGTATTCTTCGAAAAAGCCCGTTATTGCGTTGAAAACCAGAAGCGCAAATATTATGTACATGTCCGCGTAATGCTTGAGGAAGTAAGTCATAGCTATTACTATTTCAAGCATTATTGGTATAGGACCGTAGAACTTTTTCAGGAATTTCAGCGCCTGGCTTTCCTTCTGCTCCTTGATTTCATTGTAGCCGTTTTTTGAAAGCCGCAAAGCTGCATCTTCCTCACTTAACCCGCTGGAGGTAGTGCCCAATTCGCCCAGGGTTTTTTCAATGTTTTTTTGGCTGCCGGTGTCTTTCATGCGCTTGCCTTATCTGCGTCTTGACTTTGGTATATGCACGTTTAACCTATTAATTTATTTGCTGCGATAGGATAAATAAAAGTAAAATAAAAGCGAGGAGGTAATAGCTATGGCAAAATATACGAGCAGAAAAGGTCTTGCCTTTTACGAAAATGCCTACGGCAATGGAGCAAAGCTCAGGAAAGTAAGCCTATTGTACCTGCTTGACTCCAAAAAGGGGCGCGTACTTCTGGCCATGAAAAAAAGAGGATTTGGAGCAGGAAGGCTTAATGGCACTGGAGGAAAACAGGAAAAGGGAGAGAGCATAGAAGACACAGCGCGCAGGGAAGCGAAAGAGGAAATAGGCGTTACGCCGATTAACTACAAAAAAGTAGGAACCATACGCTTCTATTTCGATGGAGACCAAGATAAGGACTTCAACCAGGAGGTAAACGTTTTCATAGCTAAGAAATGGAGAGGCGAGCCGAAGGAGAGCGAAGAGATGAAGCCCAAATGGTTCCCGATAAGCAGGCTGCCATACAAGGACATGTGGCAGGACGACAAATACTGGCTTGAAAAGGTACTCATGGGCAAGGAGGTTGACGGAGCCTTCCTGTTCGGAGGCAAAAACTACAAGGATATATTAGATTTAAGGATAAGCTTTATTTGAGAGCGGAAGGCGGACATCATGGCAAGATTAATGGCATGGCACGTTGATTACTTCAGGGCTACGCCAAGCGAGCGGGGCAGGTCGGCGATAACGGAAGAGGGGGATGCGGTAGATGTTGGCGATGCACTTCTGGTTTTCATAAGCTTTGAAAAATCCGATGAGGCGAGCGAATCAAGGATTCTTGACAGGACCTACAACGAACTCTCTTCGCTTGCATCGCAGCTGAAAGTAAAGACGATAGTGCTAAACCCGTTCGCACACCTTTTTGGCGAACTTGCAAACCCGCAGACCGCGGCAAAAATGACGAACGAGCTCTACGAAATGTTAAAAAGCAGAGGCAATTTCGACGCGCATAAGATGTCATTCGGCCTCTTTTACGAGATAGAGCTCAAGGCGAAGGGGCACAGGTTATCAAGGGTTTCGAGAATCATAACATAAGCTCGGCATAATCAGCGCGCAGCATTGCAAGGCAATCGCATGTCTTTCAAGATATATTCCAACTTAAGGGTTTACTTAAGCACGCTTTCTATCGATGATGCGGACGAGATAGCGAAAAACGCGAATGACAGGGATATAGCCTTCAATGTAGGCATACTGAATTTTCCGTTTCCTTATGAAAGGGGCCACGCCTTGAAATTCATAGAAGGCGCCACAGAGAAGATGTTCAGGAATGAGGAGATGCATTTCGGAATACACCTCTCGGAAGGGGGCAGGCTCATAGGGGTAGAGGGCTATAACATGCTGGATTTCAATAACAAAAAAGGGGAGATAGGCTACTGGCTTGGCAGGGAATATTGGAGAAAAGGATACGGGAAAGAGGCGGCAGGCCTGCTGGTGTCCTTCGGATTCAACTTCCTAAAGCTGCATAGGATAGAGGCTAGGGTATTCGATTTCAACAGTGCATCTAAAGCATTGCTCGAAGCTCTCGGCTTCTCGCACGAATGCGCAATGCGCGAAGCATACTTCGATGGCAGCAAGTACCATAATGAAGAAATCTTTTCCGTTCTGGACAGGGATTACAAGAACAAACTCGAGATAAATACGGAAGGCGCGCTGCCTTATTTCGAAGAACGCGTAGAACCATAGCGTTCATTACTTTTTCAGCTTGGAAGTCAGGGCGATAAGCGCGTTAAGAAGCTCTTTCAGCCCCTCTCTCGCTTTTTCATCAATAAGATTGCCTTCCTTGTCAAACTTCTGATCAGCAAAAGGTATAGCTATCTGCGGTCTGTTCACCGCATGAATATCCAAATATACGAAAACCTGCCTAAGATGATACTGCGCCCTTATACCACCGAATGCGCCAGTGCTTGCGCTTGCTATCGCTGCAACCTTTCCATCGAAAACGTTGTCGTTTGGAGGACGCGAAGCCCAGTCTATGGCATTCTTAAGCACACCTGATATAGAATGATTGTATTCCGGCGATGCAAAAAGTATGGCATCGGCTTTCCGCGCCGCGCTCTTGAATTCCTGCACCTCTCTTGGCATGTTCACCTCTAGGTCCTGGTTGAACAGCGGCAGCTTGCCCAAATCAAAGGTATAAAAATCGATATCCTTTGGCAGCAGCTCCTTTGCAGCCCTGAGAATTCCGGCATGAAATGAATGTTTCCTAAGGCTTCCGCTCAATCCTAATATTTGCATAGGTACACCGCACCAGTTTTGCACATAAAGATTATTAAATTCCTAATTTGACATATTTGAATGTTAATACAGGGTTTACTTTGCAAGCGCTTCTGAGAAGGCAATGATATGGAGATTGAAGAGAAAAAGAGGCTTAACGCTGAGGTGGCGATACTT
>JAKATY010000038.1 GCA_021827955.1 Microcaldota archaeon
ATATCAACGAACGAAAACAACAATGGAGCAGAAGATGCAGGGGTAAAAGAGAATAAGAAAGCAGAAGGAGCAACTCAAAAGAGCCAGAATGAAAAAGAGAATGATGACAAAATCCTCAGGTTGGCGGCAGAGTTTGACAATTACAAAAAACGCATAGGAAAGGAACTTGCAGTAGCAAAAGAGGCAGGCAAGGCAGAGCTCATGAAAAAACTTTTGCCTACACTTGACGAATTTGAAATCGCGATAGATGCAATGAATGAGGGAGAAGCAAGAAAAGGGATAGAACTTATATATTCAAATTTCATAGAAGTGCTAAAAGGAGAAGGGCTTGAAGAGATAGAAGCAAAGGGGGTTTTTGACCCGTATAGGCACGAGATAGTTATGGTAAAGGAACCAAAGGATAACAGCGTCAAAGAAGGCATGATACTGGAAGTGGTGCGCAAAGGCTATATAATAGGAGACATTGTTCTCAGGCCTGCATCTATAATAATAGCAAAAAAGGCGTAGATTGCAAAATTATGCTTCAAAAGGTGATATGATATGGAAAAGATAATTGGAATAGATTTGGGAACTTCAAACAGCGCGGCCGCAGTACTGGAAGGAGGCAGGCCAGTCATAATACCAAGCGCGGAAGGTGCTTCGCTTTATGGTAAGGCGTTTCCTAGTTATGTCGCAATAACAAAAGACGGCCAAAGGCTTATAGGAGAGGCGGCAAGAAGGCAGGCAGTTGCAAATCCTGAAGGCACGATTACCGCATTCAAGAGAAAGATGGGTACAGATCATATATACCATATATTTGGCAAAGAATACAAACCGCAGGAACTCTCAGCCATGCTTCTGCAGAAGATAAAGAAGGACGCCGAAGCTTTCCTTGGAGAAGAAATCAAAAAAGCAGTAATAACGGTGCCCGCATACTTTGACGACAACCAGAGGCAGGCCACTAAGGACGCAGGAGAGATAGCAGGATTGGAAGTGGTAAGACTTGTGAATGAGCCAACTGCGGCGTGCCTTGCATACGGGCTTGACAAATCAGATAGAGAGATGAAGATACTTGTTTATGACTTTGGAGGTGGAACCCTTGATGTCACAATAATGGAATTCGGAAAAGGGGTTTTCGAAGTCAAAGCGACAAGCGGAGATACGCAGCTCGGAGGCACAGACATGGACAATGCAATAGTAGACTTCCTTGTTAAGGACATAAATGGCAAATATGGCATAGACATAACAAAGGAAGCGCAGGCCATGCAGAGGATACGCGAAGCTGCAGAAAAAGCCAAGATAGAGCTTTCCACTGTGCTGCAGACAGACATAAACCTGCCATTCCTGTCACAGGACAAGAACAAAAATCCAATACAATTTACATATACCATGACGCGCGCAAAATTGGAGAGCATAGTTTTGCCTATAGTCGAAAGGACAGCAAAACCAGTAACCCAGGCGCTTAAAGATGCGAAACTGGAGCCAAATGATTTAGACAAAATAATCATGATAGGGGGGCCGACTAGAATGCCGATAGTGCAGAGGTACGTGGAGCAGCTGCTGGGTAAAAAGATAGAAAGAGGGGTAGATCCTATGGAAGCAGTTGCTCTTGGGGCCGCCGTGCAGGCAGGAGTGCTTACAGGAGAAGTCAAAGACGTAGTCCTGCTTGATGTAACGCCTTTGACGTTGAGCATAGAAACCCTTGGAGGCATTGCTACACCAATAATAGAGAGAAATACCACAATACCAATAAAGCGTTCGCAGATTTTCACAACTGCAGAAGATTCTCAGACAAGCGTTGACATACATATAACCCAGGGAGAAAGAGCAATGTCAAAGGACAACATAGAATTAGGCAGGTTTACCCTTACAGGCATACCTCCTGCAAGAAGGGGTGTGCCGCAAATAGAGGTAACCTTTGATATAGATGCAAACGGCATACTCCACGTAACGGCAAAAGATAAAGGAACAGGAAAGAGCCAAGGCATGGACATCGTTGCGCCGCATAAGATGCACAAAGAGGATATAGAAAAAAGCGTAGAAGAAGCAAAAAGATATGAAGAAGAGGATAAAAAGATCCGCGAACAGGTAGAAACCAAGAACAGCGCCGAATCTCTTGTTTATACGGCACAAAAAACCCTTGAGGAATACAAGGACAAAATACCTAAAGAAGTATACAACAAGATAGAGAATGCAAGCAAGGAACTGGACGAAACGGTTAAGAAAGAGGACTATGAAGGTATGAAGGAGAAGATCGATGTTCTAAAGAAAGCGCTGGAGGAAGTGGGAAACAGCATATACAAAGGCGGTGCGCAGGAAAACCCAGGAAATAGCAGCGGCGAAGAAGGTGGTAAAAATGATGAAGGCGCTGGAAGCGGTAACACCACTGATGCAGACTTCAAAGTAGAGAAGTAGAAAGAGAAACATGAAATTGGATAAGAGATGAAGCTGTTAATATCAAGTACATGCTCGGCAATTGCCAGGAGAGTAAGACATGACAAAAGATTATTACGACATACTGCATGTCAAAAAGGACGCAACCCAAGACGAGATAAAGGCAGCATATAGAGAACTCGCCTTGAAGTACCATCCTGACAGGAATAAAAATCCCGATGCGGAAGAAAAGTTCAAGGAGATAAACGAAGCATATGCCGTACTAAGTAATCCAGAAAAGAGGAAACAGTATGATGCTTACGGACCAGAAGGATTCAACCAGAGATTCAGTAGCGATGATATATTCAGGGGTTTCGATATAAACGAAGTTTTCAAGAATTTCGGATTTGATTTTGGAGATGCTGACGACATATTCAGCAGCTTCTTTGGAACCCCGCAAGGAGGAAGAAGGCGCAGGAGAGAAGTAGGCAATGACATACTTGCTAGAATGAGCATAACGCTTGAAGAAGCGGCAAGGGGGGCGGAGAAGGAGATAAATGTAAGGCATATAGTCACATGCGAAAGATGCGGCGGCACTGGAATGGAACCAGGAAGCAAACTGTTGCGCTGCGACAAATGTAATGGTACAGGCCAGATAAGAGTGACAAGGCGAACACCATTTGGCATAATGCAAACGATAACCGTATGCGACAAATGCGGTGGAAGCGGAAAAATAATAGAGACGCCTTGCAGGGAATGCAAAGGCAGAGGATACGTCCAGAAGGAGAACAAGATAAAGGTAAAGATACCTAAAGGAGTAGAAAACGGCTCGCGGCTCAGGCTTGAAGGGATGGGAGACTTCGGAAAGGATGGAGCGGGGGATCTTTATATAGATATAGAAGTTCGCAGGGACGAGAGATTCGAAAGGGAAGGGAATAATGTGCGTTACATACTCAAGCTGCCATTCAACATAGCGATTCTAGGTGGAGAAGTTGAGGTGCCTACACTCTATGGAACTGAAAAGATAAAGATAGAAAACGGCACCCAAAGTGGCGATGAGATAGTGCTCAAAGGGAAGGGGATGCCTAATTTCAGGGGGCAGGGATCAGGAAATGAGATAGTCAGAATCGAGATTACAGTGCCAAAATCGATAACTAAGGAGCAGAGAGAGGCCTTGGAGAAGTTTGGCAGGACGGACAAAAAAGGTTTCTTCGGGCTTTTCTGACTGAGCTTCTAAATCTTTTTAGAAGCGCACTGCAATCATTTGAGCCTTATAGAATCTAGGTTCATTGGAGCACTTGCCTTTACGTGCATATCTCTGCCTAGCGAACGGGCAAGATCCTCGCACTTCTGCTCTTCTCCGTGCATCGTGTAGATAACTTTAGGCTTGGGCCTTAGATTCTCAACGAAGGCCATAAGCTGGCGCCTGTCGCTGTGTCCAGAAAAGCCTTCTACAGTATTGACACTGAGGTTTATTGGCATAGAGACCAGTTTACCGTCTTCATCCGGAAGCGCAGCTTCCTTAAGCCCGTTCTGAATTCTTCTGCCTAGAGAGCTCTGGCTGTTGTACCCTACAAATACCATCGCATTCTTGGGGTTATCGGCAAGCATCCTGAAGTAGTCGAGTGACACACCTCCGTTAAGCATGCCGCCGCTCGCTATTATTATTGCCGGCCCTTTATCCATTATCTCGCCTCTCTCCCCCTTTATGACTTCAAATATTTCACTTTCGAACGGCGACCTGTTGCTCAGTATCCTGTTCCTTAGGCTTTCCTTGAGGTATTCTGGATATGCTGTATGTATGGCGCTTGCCTCAAGCACCATGCCGTCAAGGAAGACTGGCGCGTCGATCTTGTAGTTTGCGTCTCCAGACATGTAGCTTTCCAAAACTAGCTGTATTTCCTGCGCTCTTCCCACCGAGAATACAGGTATTAGTACCTTGCCGCCGTTGTCTATCGTCTTCTTTATTATGTTCATGAGATTAGTCTCAGAATCATGCCTGTTGGGCGTTATATCGTTCTGACCCCCATAGGTGCTTTCTATGAAAAGCGCATCAAGGCGGGGATATTTGACACTTGCGCTGTCGAAAAGCTTGGTATAACCGTATTTCATGTCTCCGGTGTGCACGATGTTGTACATGCCGTTGCCTATATGCAGATGTACCGTAGCGCTGCCCAGTATATGGCCGGCGTTGTGGTAGGTTAGCTTTATTTCATCAGTTATGTTTGTTACCTCGCCGTAATCGCGGGTTATCATATGCGTTAGCATCTTGCGTATGTCCTTCTCATCGTAAAGGGGCGTTGCCCCGCTCCTTTGGACCAGCTTTGTATAATCAGTTAGCAGCAGCGCTGCCAAATCGCGCGTTGGAGGCGTGCAGTACACGGGTCCGTTATAGCCGTACTTGAATAGATACGGCACAAAACCGACATGGTCCATATGCGCATGTGTCAGTACCACAGCGCTTATTTCCTCTATCGAGCGGATTGCACTGTCAAGATACGGAAACGCCCTGTTGCCTTGACCGTCATTCATGGCTTCTACTCCTTTTATACCGGGCTCAGGACTTATGCCGCAGTCTATTATCACCTTGGAATTTGGGGTCTCAAGAAGAAGGCTGCTCCTGCCCACTTCCCTATAGCCGCCCAATGCGGTAGCCTTAAGCCATTCGGTATTAATTATTGGCTTGTTTATCTCCTTGCCTACTGAAGCAAGAAACTTCTTCCTGAAATCCATCTCGTTGAACATCAGCTGCCTTACCCCTGTAAGCGTATCGCTGTTCATCGTAGGGGTCCTAAGTATACGCGGAGACCAACCAGTCTCTATTATTATGTTTTTAAGCATCTGGCCCCCTTTGCCTATTACAAGCCCGGGTTTAAGGGCTTCTATGTATACTTCTCCGAACTCGGGCACGAAATGAAGAGGTTCTTTTATCACGGCTTCTTTCGGAAGCATTTTTTCTATCGCCTCCTGGGCCTTTTCTGGAGGCATGAGTATCGAAGGGTCGCTCCTTATTATAAGTTTTTTCTTCACAGATGAAGCAAGATTCTTTATTATGGCTTCGTCCTCATATACAACCTTTGGATTGCCAAGAGTTATGGATATGTCTGGACCTTCAAATTCGGCCTTGACAAATTTGGCCTCGCTCGGAAGCATCTGCTTTATCCTTTCGAAAATGTCTGTTTGCTTTAGACCGTTTTCCTGCTCATTGCCTTCTTTGTCTTTCAATAAATCACATTGCTTTTACGCTTAAACCCTAATTAAATATTGGAGTTCTGAATTTTCTGATAGGCCGTCGACACCTTGTCGTTTTTAAGTTATGAACAAAAGGCAAAAGTAAACTATCCACCTGTGCATTAAGACATAAAAATTAATAAAAAAAGCAAAACTTTACGCCAAAAACTTTTCGATATCCTTTCCCGTATACTCCTTATAGCCTTCTTTCGTTATAGTCGCAACAGTTATGTTGTTGCCGGTGGCTGCATCTCTTTTCATTGCTATCGATACCGCTTTGACCACGTTTTTGATCATGTCCTTGGTTAATGCGCCTTTCTTATACACGTCTTCCAAGTAACCTAGAGCAATAGGCGACCCGCTACCTGTAGAGGTAAACTGTGGCTCTTCGCTTACTCCTCCTATAGGATCAAGAGAGTGCAGCTGTGGGCCGTCTTCTCCTACGCCACCTACTATAAGCTGGACATAGAAAGGAAGCATTTTGTTCTCCTGCAGTATTATAGACAGAAGAGAAGCGGCTGATTTTGGAGATAGGGGCCTGCCCTCATTCATCTTGTACAGCTCGTTCTGGGCTTTTATTATCCTTATTATTTCTTCAGCGTCACCTACTGAACCTGCTACAGTAATTGCAAGGTTATCATCTATTTTGTAGATCTTCCTTGCCACCGTGCTTGCTATGAAGAAGTCCATTGTTGCCCTTGAATCGCACCCCATTACCACCCCGTCACTGCAAACAACACCTACCGTAGTAGTACCTTTCATTATTTTCTCATAAAGCTGTGGATCCATTTTCACACCTCTGCTATCAATCAAGCGTTAAAACATCGAATACTTTGCAAACACAAAAACCCTAAGAGCAATTGGTTTGTCTCCAAAACAACTGCATGCTGAAAACATGGAAAACAACAAAATAACAAACGGCAGCGATTCAGTATAACTGCAGAGATAGAGCCGTAAATGCGACCGCTGTGCCTGCTGTGCAATCAAAAGAATTACTATGTTATTATTGTATAAGTATTAAAAAACTTTCTTTTTAGGAATTGCTCAGAGCTCCAAAATGCTTCCGTTGCCTACGAAAGATTTATCGCTATCGACCAGTTCAGCGTATGCGAAAGTCCTGTGGACTTTAGTCACTTTGACCTTGTAGATGTTTCCTATCCTTGTCTTTGCATTCTTTACGAATATAACAAAATTGCCTACTTTGCCTATGCCTATTCCTCTTGCATCCTTGGCTTTCACTGCAAGAGAATACACTTCTCCTTCTTCTACAGATCCGTGCAGTGGCATGTCTTCGGCCTGGATCATACTTTCGACCAGAGGCTGCCCCTTTTCCAGTTCTTCCACTCTTACGGTCGCTTCTTCCATTTTTCCCACCCTTTTATTTCTGGCAATAAAATCTTTTCGACAGTTGCAAAAAGCCGGCAAGGCAAGATATAAAACTGCACCCTAGCTAAAACAACTATTGCATGCCATGCAACACGGCTTGCAAACAGGTCGAAAGAGCTTATTCACCCAATTTTATTCATCCAACTATGTTTTTAAATTAGCTGCATATTATTTTAAACGTGCTCTACAAAGAAACAAACCTCGCCACTTGTCTAATGATATAAAAATAATATAAAAAGAGGCGAGAAGGCTCGACGCATCCTGAAAAGAATTGAGTTGTACAGTCAAACAAGAGCAAAAATAAAAATAAAAAAGTGATAGAGGGATCAGAGGTTCACATCTATGTTGAGCTGCTCCTTTAGTTCCCTGTACCTGTTCCTTATTGTTACCTCTGTTACTCCTGCCACTTCCGCAACCTCCTTTTGGGTTCTGCGCTCTCCTGCAAGTGCACCTGCAATGTAAACCGCGGCTGCGCTAACTCCTGTAGGACTCCTTCCTGAAACAAGGCCTTTTCTCATGGCTTCCTTCAAGAGCTTTACGGATTTCTCCTGCGCTTCTCCGCTCAGCTTCAACGCATTGATGTACCTAGGGACGTAGCTTATTGGATCCGTAAGTGGAATCTTTAGATCCAGCTCATGCGATATAGCC
>JAKATY010000041.1 GCA_021827955.1 Microcaldota archaeon
CTTACAATCTTGCGTTTCTTTGCTATTATACCGCATGCCTGCAAATGCGTTTCATATCTGTCCATGTGCAAAGCCACATTTTTTACTATGCGAGCTACAGCAGGTTCTATAGCGTATATGTGCTCTTTGCCTGCTCTCCTTACTTTGACAAAGCCGCAGTTTGTCAAACATCTCATATGATGGGATACGTTGCTCTGCTCTAGATCAGTAGATTTGGCTATGGCGCTCACATTTAAGGGCTCCTTCAGTAATAGCAATAGTATATTGAACCTGTTTATGTCACCAAATGCATCAAAGAAAAGCTGCACGGTTTCTTTTTTCATACTCCTCCCTCTTTTATCGCGGCCTCAAGCAGGTTAAGCGTTGCCGAAGGTTCGCCGTTTACATACATTATCTTGCCTGAAGGGGATATCAGATAGTAGATATCCAGGTATCCTTTCGGGTCATATGTTCGTGTAAGATTATTTCCGGAATAGCCCATGGTTATGTATTTGGAGCTCTGGCCCGCGTATGTATTTACAAATTGATTTATTGTAGGGCCCGCATATCCGAAATCTTTGTATGTTTCTACTTCAATCACACTAACATTCCTTGAGTTGAAAAAAGAGATGTTTTTGCCCAACGTCTGTGTACCTTCTGCACACGTAGAGCACCACGTAGTTACCAGGTATAGAAGAACTTCCTTGCCGTGGTATGCGCTTATATTTGTATAAGTGCCGTTGAGCAAATAGAATCCTTTGTTCGGCGCGCTGCTGCCTATTGATATTGAAGATGCACTTGATGGCCTGCCCAAAATCTGTATGAGGATGAATATCGCAGCCAGAACTGCCAATGTTATCCAGATATAATGTAGTTTTTGCATGATTATCACGGTTTAGCATCAATCAGATCATTTGGCCTTATAGGAACAACACAGCTTTACTGAAGATCTGTATATTGCTACAAACAGGAGTGCACCAGATAGCAGCAGCAACAAGGGCTCGTATGTAGCTATAGGACCTTGTATCATGCCTGTGGTGCCTATTACGGTAGATACAGATGCGCCAGACAATGCAAGCAAAGATGGCACCAATGTAGTGCAACACATACTGCTCGGCAGTACTGCTGCCAAGAAAGATCCTATAGAAAGTTTCGCCGAGGCGTTAATGCCTCTTTTAATCTCATATACATTCATCACAATAACGATTGAAAACATGGTTGATAACAAGAATGACACTATAATTACTGCAATGTTTAAACCAAATATAGTAGGACCATGGAAGAGCGCCATGCTTGAATATGAGAGCAAATAAGCATACAGCATAAACATTAGCACGGTTACTACTGCAAAAGTTGCGGTGTTGCTCTTTTCATCAAATACTATCCTCAACGATTTAGCTACCTCATTTAAGCGTCCATACATATGAATCTACATTCATATGTTTATTAAGTTTATTAAATGTTTCGTTGCATGAAGCATACCAGATTAATTCATCCAGGCCCTCAACAGGCGTATTTAATCTGAGCGTGTGCGGCTTTGGCGCTTCTTTGCGCCACAGCGTGCAAATTCAGTAAGATTTCACATCGGCTAATCTTTCTTTCGTGCAATATCTATTCAAAATTAGGCCCCAGCCTGTGCAGAAGATCCCTGTTGCTTTCGAAATAGTCCCTTGCCTTTGCAAGCTTTTTAATGAGGTACTCAGATACTGCAGCCTTCAGGTCTGAAGGATGTATCGCCTTGCTGGCATACAGCTCTTCGAACTGCTTTCCAGATGCTATCTCCAGATCTCCTCCGAATTTGTTTTCTCTTGCTATCGTGAACTTGCCATCGTTTGGAAGCATTAGCAACGTGACTATGGAGGTTATAGGATTCTCCTTGAGGTCTCCTATCGGGCAGTATGCTCCTGCAATCGTCTTCTTTATCTGATCTTCAGAAGCGCTAATCTTGATGTTTGTACCTTCTATCGAGGAACTCATTTTTACTCCCGGCCCTTTAAGCGAAGGCACGAGAGGCATCATCATCTCCACACTTTTCTCATAGCCGAGTTTTGGCATGTATTCTCTTGCGAACGCCATTATATGCCTTTGGTCTAGCCCTCCCAGTTGCATGTCTACTCCCAAGTACTTCTCATCAAGCGCCTGCATTATCGGGTAGATAAGCTCGCCAACCTTTGGGTTTTTCATCCTTGTTACTTCTGAAGCCGCATGGAGGGCCACCTTCACGCTTGCCAAGGTAGCCATCTTGAAGATATCCATCTGGTAATCCTCCCCAAGCTGGTAGTCCGAGCCAACGACGAATTTCGGCTTCTCCTTCCATTCCACAGCCAGCTCTATTGCTTTGCGCGTATACTCCCGTCTTATCTCAAGATCCTCCCATTTTGACTTTAAATCGTCAAGCGCTGCGTGTATGTCGGCAAGCAGCACTATCGCATTGAAGCCTGCCTTCTGCAGATCGAGCAGCTTGCTTATCGAAACTAAATGCCCTACGTGCAGTGGACCTGTTATCGCTCTGCCGAGATAAACCGAAGGTGCGCTTTTGCTATCCAAGAGGTTTTCTAGTTCCTGCACCGTCAATATCTCGGCCGCATTTCTTGTCACCAGCTCCCTTTTCGAATCTGCAACACTCATATTCTCAAGCCCATTTTGCATTACCTGCAACCTATTTAAACAACTTGATCTAATCCTGCGATACCACGTCCTTTTGGCTCATTAATATACAAGTATGTTTTTTATATACGCTTGTGCGTATCTCATTGAAACGGTAATTCGTTCTAGTTCAATCATCAAAGCGCGTCGGATTTAAGGTTCACATCGTTAAGCTTTGTCCTGCAAGCGTGCCTTTTCCTCTGTTTTCTTGCGTGAAAAAAATCATAAAGCTATTGTTTATACTTTCCATCGAGATTTAGAAAATATAAAGGAAAATTCCAGCGCTTAAGAATCATCCAAGTCTACAAAGCAGGTTTTACGTAAAATCAGGCAAGCATCATGGATCTCAATTGTAAAAGCAGGCTCTTTTGACAGCTATTTGCATCTTATTCAGCAAAGCTCCAAAAGCTTTTTATTTTGCAACAATTTTTCGATTTATCATATTATCAAAATCTTTAGATACTTTAATGCAGTTCTTAAAACTCCAGTTTAAAATAACTTGCTTTTCAAATCTCAATTGCTCGCTTAAGAGTGGGGGTTGGTGACCAGATGGCAAGATTCGTCGTGAAAAGGAATAAGGAAAAGGTTGAGTTTGATAAGGAGAAAATAGTGCATGCAATTTTCAGGGCTTTTTCTGATGTGCGTCCGGAAGCGGAGGATCAGGATAATCTGAAAATCGCGGATTCTCTCGCAGAAAAGGTCGTAAAAAGAATAGAGGACACTAAAAAAGACGAGATAGAAGTAGAAGAGATACAGGACATAGTCGAAAACGTGCTCATGGAAAGCGACAAGTCTGTTGCAAAGTCCTATATACTATTCAGGCACAAGCGCGCCGAAATCAGGTCTGCAAAGGCAAGCCTGGGCATAGCAGACGATGATCTTAAGCTTCCTTTAAACTCTATAACAGTGCTCGCGGCAAGGTACCTCCTCAAGGACGGGAACGGCAAGCTCATCGAGACGCCAAAGCAGCTTTTCAATAGAGTTGCGCATGCGATAGCGGGCGTTGAGAAAGACTACGGCAAGAGCGATGCAGAGGTATCCGCCATAGAAAATGACTTCTATGAGGCAATGACAACTTTCAAGTTTATGCCCAGTTCCCCTATCCTCATGAATGCGGGCACCAGGCTCGGGCAATTGAGCGCATGCTTTGTGCTTCCTGTGGGGGACTCGATCGTAGAGATATTCGATGCGGTAAAGTATGCCGCCATGGTACATCAATCTGGAGGCGGCACGGGATTTGCATTTTCGCGACTTAGGCCAGCAAGCGATATAGTCAGAAGCACCGGAGGCGTGGCTTCCGGGCCTGTATCGTTCATGAAGGTTTTTGATGCAGCCACAGAACAGATAAAGCAGGGAGGCAAGAGGCGCGGAGCGAATATGGGCATACTAAGAATAGACCATCCCGACATACTCGATTTTATCGTGGTAAAGGAGCAGGAAGGCGTTCTCAAGAATTTCAACATCTCTGTCGGCGTAACTGATGCGTTCATGAAAGCAGTAAGGAACAACACCGACTATGCGCTTATCAATCCTAGAAACGGCAAGCCGGTAAGATACCTGAATGCAAGGGCGGTGTGGAACCTTATAGTGACTATGGCATGGAAGACCGGCGATCCCGGAGTAGTGTTCCTGGATAGGATGAACTCCACATTCTCGAATCCGGTGCCGAAATACGGCCCTATAGAATCTACAAACCCGTGCGGAGAGCAGCCTCTTTATCCTTATGATTCCTGCAACTTGGGCTCGATCAATCTGGCGAAGATAGTAAAGAAGATAGACCACCATTTCGACGTTGACTGGGACGAGTTGAAGCGCATAGTATATCTTGGGGTAAGATTCCTGGACAATGTAATAGATGCGAACAACTATTCAATCAAGCAGATAGAGGAGGTTTCAAAGGCGATAAGGAGAATAGGATTAGGCATTATGGGGTGGGCTGACCTGCTTATAAAGCTCGGCATAAAGTACGACAGCAACGAGGCGCTCCTTCTCGCCGAAGAAGTCATGTCTTTCATAAGCAAGAACGGCAGGAAGGCCAGCGAGGAACTCGCCGTAGAAAAGGGCCCGTTTCCTGAATTCAACAACAGCATCTGGCACAATCTCGGATACAAGCCGTTGAGGAACTCAACCGTCACTACAATTGCACCGACCGGCACTATAAGTATCATCAGCGGCGGTACCTCGCAGGGGGTAGAGCCTATATTCTCGGTAGTCTATATGCGCAATGTGCAGGAAAGCCTTGGCTCAAACCTTATAGAAATAAACAACGAGTTCGAAAGGTTTGCACTGGAGCAGAACTTCTATTCAGATGAGCTTATGACCAGCTTAGCAGGCAAGACCTCCATACAGGATGTTGAGGAAATACCTGCCGAAGTCAGAAAGCTGTTCGTGACCTCGTTTGACATCTCTCCAGAGTGGCATGTCAAGATGCAGGCAGCATTTCAAAAGTATGTAGACAATGCCGTTTCAAAGACCATAAACATGCCGAGCACCGCAACTCCCCAAGACGTTGAGAACTCTTATCTGCTCGCATATGATCTCGGCTGCAAGGGCATAACGATATACAGGGATCAGAGCAAGAGCGTTCAGGTGCTGCAGCCCCTCTCAAGGCAGCAAACAGTTGCCGGAGTGAATACGCTCTCGCAGCTGAAGCAGAAGCATGAAGAGAAGCAGGAGAGGAAAGCGATGACAATAAGTGAAATAAAGGCCGGAGCAAGCTCTTATGTAATCATTCCGGAAAAGGAGGTCAAATGCCCTGATTGCGGCACACCGATGATTTCCGGAGGGGGGTGCTTTACGTGCCCCAAGTGCGGCTACAGCGTATGCGGAGACTAAACCCCGTTTTCTATTTTTTATTTTTGTTTATTTTTATCTGATGCCTTTTCCCTGATTCTAGTCCTGTTTTTGTCTATTTCGTGAGAACCCTGCAGCCGTCTTTTTCCACAAGCATCTCCGCCTCTGTCTGCGCCACCATCCCTTTCCCTGATTCTACAAGCGCCGGATACGCTTCAATCGCGCCAACTCTCATAAGCTCCCTCGCGGCGCTGTAGAGGGAAAATCTCGAATCGAACAAGCCGGAAAGCCATCTTACTGCGAAGGGCTCGTGCTCGTATCTGCTCTTCACCTCTGCAAGCATCTTCCTTGCGTTTTGGTCTCTTGTAGGCGCGTCTTCGATATATCCATAGATCTCGAAGATGTCGCTGTTTACAACATAGCCCTTGCCGTTTGTCGCGAAAGGTTCAAGTGCGATTACCATGCCCTCTTCGAGCTCGGTGTCGTCTCCGTTGTCATAGTTCGGTATGAAGGGCTCAGCGTGAAGATCGTGCAGCCCCACGCCATGCCCGCCAAGGTTCTTTATGGGAACAAACCCTTTGCTCCTTATCGTTTCATCTACTATTCTTCCTATTTCTGATATTTTTACACCGGCTTTTACCTTGCTTATCGCGTTGTCGAGCGCCTCCTTCGACGCATCTACCAGCTTCTGGTTTTCCCCGGAAAGGTCTATCGTAATGGCGCAATCTCCAAGCACGCCGTCCTTTTTCGCCCCGAGATCTACTTTTACTACATCATTCTTTCCAAACACCTTGTCGTCAAACGCTGTAGGGGTGTAATGCGCAGCATATTCGTTTATGGACATGTTCACTGGGAACGCAAGCTCGTAGCCGCTGTCCTTGGCGTATTTTTCTATCTCGTTTGCAACGTCAAGCAGCCTAGCGCCTTCCTTGATCTTGCTTCTTGCAAGTTCCAGCATCTTGTACGAAATGCTACCCACCGCCTCTGCGGTTTTTATCTGCTCCTCGTTGAGAAATCCCCCTTTTTCCATTGAATCATCTAAAATATCTGAAATCTAAAGCTTCTTCTGCTTGCCTACATTCTTCAGCTCGTCCGGCTCGAAATTGAGCTCCTTTAGTATGCGCATCGTTGCCGGAAGCACCTGGTGCTCTATGTAGTAATCGGCATCGTAGTCCTTTGCCATGCCGTAGAGCTGCGCCTTGTCTGAGATCGTGTTTCCGCTTTTGGTTATTATGTAGCCTATCACGCTGTGCTCCAGCTCTTCCTTCTTCCTGAATCCAGACTCCACCGCCTTTCTCGCGGCCGCCAGCTCAGGGGATTTCTGGTCGTAGTTGTATATCCCTTTCCTGAGCTGCGTCCTTATTACAAGGCTCTCGAGCGGAACCCTGCCCTCCTTGAGGTTTTTAATCACGTCCTTGACTATTTCCGCAGCCTTCTCCGCGCTGCCTTCTTCAAGTATGACTTCAAGTACCTTCCTCTGCGTGTCCTGCGCTATCTTCGACCAGTCCCTCCTTACGAGCTCGAAGCCCCTTATCTTTATCCTGCCGCTTTCAGAGATCAGCGCATATTTTTTCTTGGCTCCAACGGCTTCCTTGTCTGTTTTCTTGCCTACGAATACGCCTCTCTTGTAGAAATCCTCAAGCTCGAGCTCCATGCTTTTGGGGAGCGCCTCGTTTAGTTTCTTCAGCATGCCTAGCACTTCATCCCTGCTTCTGTCTCCTATCAGAAGAAGGATGCTATCGGTATCCCCGTACAGCACCTTGAAGCCTTTGCTCTCCACCTCTTCTATAGTATCTTTTATGTACTGCCTTCCGAACGAGGTCACTGCCGCTGCGCAATCACGCGAATACCATCTTGCCCTTGCGTAGCCGAGATAGCCGTAAAACGCGTTCGCCAGAATTTTCAAAGCTTGCGATCTCGATCCGAACACTATATTTCCGGGGTCCTTCTTATACAGCTTTTTTATTTCTGCCCTTTGGCTCACAAGCATTTTGAGTATCTCGGGGAGCATGTATTTGCCCTCTTTGCTGAACTTGGAGCCCGTGGGCGCTTGGTAATAGTCGCTGCACGTGGTGCATAGCGCGGAAGGGTC
>JAKATY010000065.1 GCA_021827955.1 Microcaldota archaeon
ATCGACAAAATAAGAAAAAGGCAAAAAGTAAAATAAAGAAAAAAGCAGGACTTACTTTGCAAGTGTTATGTGGATCGCGCTCACTTTCGACTTTGTGCCGTCCTCGTTCATCAGCTCTTCGGAAGAAGTGACGATGCTCTTGGTCTTTATGTTCGGCAAGTACCTGTTCACGGCAACCTCCTTTATGTCAACTGCCTTTGATATCGCCTTTCCGCGGGCCTTTATCACTACCTCGTTCGCTCCGCTGTTGAACTGCGTAACTACAGCAAGAACGTAGTTCATAATAGATTTCTTGCCCACGTATATCACGTTGTCGGATCCTTCCTTGCCCCTCTCTTCGTTCTTAAATCCATTTTCTACCTGTGGTGTTTCGTTCATATTTACCAACCTGTTATTCCTGCATAACCGTGCAATAAATGAATACCTTGCTTGAGTCACAAGTCAATACTCCGCTTTACGGATTCAATGCGATGTCTGTATAAGTAAATTTTCGGCAAAACATATTTATTAGTTCCTCTGGATCATCTCACCGGAATTGCATGGCGCCGCGAGCTAGCCGTGAACCTTTCCGCTTTTTTTGCCCATTATCTCGTCTACCTTCTTCTTGACATCGATCTCAAGTCCCTGCTCTTTCATGAACTGCAGAGGATGCGCCAAGGCGACGCTTATCACGAGATAAACTTCATTCTCTATCTTCTCCCTTTTCGCTATTGGCACATACGCGTGCATCGATACATATGCCTTTTCGAGCAGCTCTGTAGATACTTCCAAAAGCCTGTCGCGCCTTATTACGTTGTCTCTCAGTATCTTTTCGACTTCTCCTGAACCCCAGCTCTCCAACTCCTCGGATCTGAAGACCTTTACAAAAGAGCGCATGAACTCGGGAGACGCGGGATAGAATACCTTGTAGAATACCATCCCGAACGTCGCATAGGTCCTTTTCAGTATCACCTCTAAGGCTACTAGGCGCTCCGGCCAGGACGAAATTGACTGAAGATAATCGAACACCCCTTTTATCTCCGGCTTCGGCTCTCCTAATTTTATTCCGAGTCCTTCGGCAAGATTTTTTATGGCTCGCGCATGCCTTCTGTCGTTTTCGGAAAGCTTCTGAAAGTAATTTTCATACTCGACATAGTCGTGGCCCGGCGCGATCCTGAGCCATTCCTCTATTATGCTTGACACCCTGTCCTCTATATAGAAGAACGCGCCGAGTATTTCGGCAATCGAATTCATGCCGAATGCATAGTTGTTCGGCAGGACCACCTCTTTCTTTGTCACTTCGCCCTTCTTCCTCTTTGTATCTATGAAACTCAGGCCCTTTTTCACGGCATTTATTGGATCCTTTTTAACATAGTCATAAATGAATGGCGAAACCCACTGCGGTATGCCGTACCTTTCAAGTATCGGGCCTATAATGTCCAATCTGCTCATCATACGCACCCTAATTGCACCTCGGTAAGCTGCAAAGCAAAACCAGAAATTTCCGCTTGAGGCAGAGTTTTCCTCAAAATCAAAGCCTAAAGGCTTTAAACAGGATAAACTGCCCAATTCGAAGTTCCCTCTATGTTCGCGCTGCACAAAAATGCCTTGCGGCACTTGCGATGCACGCGATAGAGCTCGCAACTCCTATTGCAGATATACACGCAAGATAGGATATTAAAACTTTGCTATTGGTATGTTATAATAGGGTGACGGAATTGGCCAAGGCAAAAAGGAGAGTGAGGAAAACTGCGGAACAGGTAGAGGGTGCTACATTCGCAAAGCACACGCTGCCCTTCTTGTTCACGCTTGTAGGGGCAATAGTAATCCTTATCACAGGAGTGGCGACGATTGCATACATATTTACATCCGGAAACGAGGTGGCGGCATTCTTCGTTAGCAAGTACAACATAAACATACCATTTCCGATGGTGTATAGGGCAATACTGGCATCGGGATCTATAGGAATACTCTCCGGCGCAGTGCTTATAGGCGTTGCAGTTACCATGAACACACGCAAGAGAGGGAAGATAGTGGCAAGCGGCATAATAGGACTTGCATTCTCCCTTCTGAGCCTTCTGAACGGAGGGGGCTTCTATCTTGGATTCATACTTGCCTTCCTGGGCTCTCTTCTGGCAATACTATATAACAAAATATAGACAAAGAAAGTAGGGCACTAAAAAAATAAAAGGAGAAAAAGATCTTGCAGCGCTGCGGTTCAGCGGCTACCATATAAATCCTTTGTCGCTGCAATCCATCTCCGCGCCGCAGTTGGGGCAACGCAAATGGCATGCCTGCATACGCACCATTCTTGAGCCGCATACGATACAGAAATAGGCTTCTTTTTCGGTCATGGATTCGATGATCCTAAAGCTGCGCAGGTTTTTATCTCTTTCATGCAAGAAATGGAAAGGAAGTAAATCGGGAACCTTATTTTTCCATTGTCTGCTCAATCTCTTTTAGGGTTTCCTCATCCTTTGAATCCACATAAGGTGTAAGGTCAAGATTTTTCGGGCTTTTTTCCAGCTTTGCGGAGGATACCGCATGCAGGCCCTTCTCCACCTCTTTCGAATAGAGTTCCCAGTTTATGCCGAGAGATTCAACGTACTCGCGCTCTATCTTCGTTGCAAGCATGTGCGCGTATTGATAGGTGTAGCCTTCCTCCGTCATCCACTTTTCTGGCAGCTCATGGTGCTTGGCTATGCTTTCGATGGTACTTATCTCCTTGCCTTCTATGTTCAGGCTTTGGGGGAAACGGCTGTCTAGGTATATTGTCTTGCCATCTTTTGAATAGCCTCCCGTATATTTTATGCTGTAAGAGGTGTCTACCTTTATGTCAGAAGGGTCTTTTCTTTCAAGCACCTTGCCTATTGCGTTGCCTTCATAATATGCTGAATCTCCTTCTATTTTTACCTTGTTCTCAAACTTTAGCAAAAGGCTAGACTCGAATCTGACATATTTCGGATCCGCAAAGGCGATTGCAACCGCGATAAAGGAACTGGAAGGCGCCTGTGGCGCTGCACCATTTCCTGTATTTGCAACTGGATCTGTTTTGCTTTCCGTTACTTTCAGCACTTCAAATTCCTCCTGCATCTTTCACACTTTTTTATGCTGCAGTAAGCATTATCTGCAATAATATAAAAGTATTTTGCATGGGCAGACTAAAGTCATGAAGGTGAATCTTGCTCGCCTGCAGAAACAGGGGTTGTAAAAAACTACATCGGCCTACCTTAATACGCAAAGCCCATGTGCCGGTTTTCACCTTCGGAGCGCCATATGTTTTGATGATCATTGAAGATCTCGTAGATACGATGCACAATTAGAAGGATGTTTGATTTCACAGTATAAGATCTGCTGTATTGCTTGCAACTTGCTTTTTTGCCTTATTTAAAATATGTTATACATAACAGCAACGTTTAAAAGGATTGAATCGGATTGTAAATAGAAAGATGTGGTTCTATGGATACCTTGGACAATCAAAACGGGCAAGAGGTAAGCGGCGGAAGCAGGTCAGAGCCTTTTACGAGCGACCTTACAACAAGCGATTTCTGGCTTCTGCTCGATAGAGGCTATCAGCCAATAGCGCTCGTGCTGGGCAACTCCGTTTACAGCATGGGTTTCGTTGGCGGAATAGCTAGCGGGCTCAAAGGCTTGCAGAAAGGCGAGATACCGCAGATAACCGAACTTATGTACAATGCGAGGGAGATGGCGCTCGGAAGGATGAAAGAAGAAGCGGCAAAGTTGGGGGCCGATGGAATAATAGGCGTAAAACTCAAGATAGAATACATGTCTGGAAATTGGATGGAGGTAACAGCAATAGGCACGGCCGTAAAGTATACTAACAAAACACCCAAATCCAATGGCGGAGCGGCGGTCGTGTTGCCAGTAAGGAGCATAAATCCTGTATGATAGCATGGTAAGGCAATGCCGGTAAGAGATAGGGAATCTAACAAGATAAAATCAGCGGCAACTCCCAAAGGCTACAGCTTCGAGAACGATACAGTATACACTTCTTACGAAGGCCTTAGCGCAAGTAAGGTGCTAGGCTCTTTGAAACCTTCAAACGTCCTGCTCAGGACCGCTGCAGAGGTGCCAGAAGCGGCAATCGTTGCGCTGCTCTTCTACTATTTTGTTGCGATATTGCCGAAAGTAAATGCGCATACAGCATCGCTTGCCTTTGCTGGTTTAATTTGCTTTTACGTGCTTGATGTGATCTTTGGAGGAATTGTGGGATTTGCTAAAACCTTGCCATTAAGAAAAAAAGATAGCGCGGGGTTGATAAGAATGATAAACATCTCCCTTTCGAGCTTTAGCGCGTTTACCTACGTGTTTGCGGCTTTGGCCCTGTTCTTCCTTAAAACATCGGATTATCTGCTTTTTTCTATAATGGGCATAATTACAATACTCATTTATCTTACTACTATACGGTTTGGGCTTGCTCCGCTGCTCTCTGTTGCAAGAAGCGAAAGGACCAAGAGCCAAGCCCTTGAGCTCAGCACACAGTATTTTGGTGGCAGTTTTATCGCTATGTTCAGCCTGAATCTCCTTTCAGTGTTAGTGCCGGCAATCACCCTTGCATTCATGATGGTAAGCGGTTCGCTGCTATCTCTCGCGATACTGTTTCTCTCAATTATCATATTCGGAATGTTTTGGCAGTTAGAACTGGACGGGTCTTTCACGCAGTTCGAAAAAATAAAGAGGGTAAGCTACAAGATAAACTGATTGCATGCGCATGGGAATGTTTGCGATAGCCGCTTTGCTGTTCGCTTCGCTAGTCTTGGAGCTCGCTGGCGCAACGAGCAGCGCCCCTGTTACCTGCCCGAATCTAAATATAACAATAGCAAACGTAAGATCTGCCGAAAATGCGACCTGTTATTGGAATGGAGGTAACCTCTCGGTTTATACCGCTACAGGAACCTCAGGATGGATGCATGTCAAAATAGTGGGACAAAACGGGACTACCTATTTAAACAGCTCCAGCACCAACTGGTGCCTTGCAAAGCTTGCTACCGTTTATATGCCAAGCCAGGATTACGAAGTTTATGTATCGAATGGAAACGGGGGAGGCAACTGCCCCAATACCATGAGCACGATTGTGAAATTCTCCCAATCAAGCAATATTAGCACGCCAGTTGATACTACAAGCATACCCGTAGCAGCAACTGTCCCTGCGGTGACCAATCCACAATCATCTTCGCATCAGCAAAGCACAACAATACCCGCAGCCCCGTTCTCCACCAACGCAAGCGGATATGCCGCGATTACAAACAGCAGCATCAGTTCCGGCAGTACGCATACATATGATAATTTGCCTTATCTCATCCTTATACTTTTCATATACATCGGAATGTTCTATGTCAGAAGAAAGCGTAGGAGGCGAAATTCGCCTTCGGTGGTTATGGGCGGCAGCCGGACATTCAGCACGACGCAAAGAGGGATAATAGCGCAAACCGCAATGGCGAGCAATGGCAATGTCTCTAGTCTTATTAACGATCCGAGATACAGGAGGCTTCTGGCAAGAAATCCGCGTCTTGCCTCATATTTAATGGGTTATGCACAGAGCGGAAGAGGGAGGATAACGAGAAGCGTATTATACACTGGCGGAGGCATGCAGGACTCTTTTGACGGAATGTAAAAACTGAGATAGGCAAATGTTCCAAAAGGATTTGGAGATATCCTTTTGTAAATTATGTACTACTGGTGCTCTTTGCCCTGCTTTTTATAGTTGCCTTGTACATTTCGTATACTTTAGGAATATAATTGTTTATTATCATGTTATCTATGGGCGTAAAATCAGATACACCACGTGCATAAGTGTACAAGAAAAGTTTTTCCTTGTCAGACAGTACATCCAGGGCCACGTACTTTGATTCTGTATGCTCGTCACATAGGCGTATCTCAGGTTTATCTTCTGTAATGTAGAGGAACAGGGATATGTTGAGATTGATTTTCTTGCCTCCTTGCATATCAGCCAAGAACGTGAATCTGCCCAGCTCTTCAATTCTTTTGCCTTCTGGCACCCTATAGCCGGTCTCCTCCTCGAGCTCTCTGGCCGCAGCCTCTACAGGCGTCTCACCAACCTTTATGTGGCCCGAAGGTATGCACCATTTCTCAGGATATAGCTTCGCCTGGGGGACCCTCTTTATATAGAGCACTTTGCCGTCAAATACGCCCATTATTCCGACAATCTCGTCTGAGTAATCTCCGTTGCTATCCATAATTTATCAGTGTGTTGTTTAATCGAGGATATATTTAAGCAATTGGAAAAGAATCGTCAAAAGACGTTATAGTGTCAATATATAAGAGTGCCGGAGCCCTTACCGCTGAGGGCCTTCTTGAGCTCGCCTGGTCTTCGGAGGTCTATTATATATACTGCGGTACCGCGCTTTGTGGATGCTACCTGCTCCAGTTTTCTCTTCATGCCCCCGCTCACATCTATTGTCCCTTCCTTCTTTATTATTCCCACATTATTGAGATCCCTCTTGCTTATGCGCCTTATCCTGTCACCCGAGCTGCCGATGAGGCCGTCAGCATCTGTGCCGAACACCAGCTTGCCCGCATTCAGGCGATTTGCCAGGATTACAGCCATATCGTCTCCAGAAAGCACGGAAATACCATGTCTGTCGTCCAGCGGAGCATCGCTGTGTATTATGGGTATGAATCCATTGTCCATGTATGCCTTGACAATGCCAAGGTTCTTAACAAGCACCTTCCCGCCTTTTATCTCAAAGAGCTGCTGCGCGGACATGACAAACGGGCTTATGCCGTTATCTATTAGCGCCTTGGCTATCCGGTTGCTTACCTGCTCTACCTCATACCGGAGCAAAGCCCAGTGGTTCTGATTATTGCTGAGCTTAGACAGCCCATATTTCGAAGCTATGCTATGCCCTATAAAACCTGCCCCCTGCACAACCAAGACTTTCTCGTTCTTTGGAAGCTCTTTGGCCACATTCATTGCCACTAAGCTTACGAAAGATTTACCGGTGCGCTTGTCGCTGAACGCCGAGCCGCCTATCTTTAGTATTATCATTGCCAGCACTCGGTTCTATTAGGAGAGGTATAATTTTTATGAATTACTGTCTTCCCGCACCCGTATCAAGATCGGTGAACCCGTAAGTCCTGAATGCTGCAGGATGCAGGAATGTTTGCGGTAGCCACCGTGCTGATAAGGAGCGGCTATTTAAGGTATCTGTTTATAATATCATTTTAATCTAGAATTCAAAGTGCTCAAAACGGCGCGCACGCTACTCATTTGTCAAGAATTGTTGGACAACGCCACTAAATCAGAAATATTTATATATGTAAAAAACAATGATGGTTGACGGGTGTTGATATGTTTTCTCAAAAACCGGGAAAGAAAGAAGGGGATTACACCGATATAAGATTAAAAGATGATCCCCAAGCCATTAGCATTATTGAGAAACCGAGATATCTGCATTTTAAATATACCGAAGACATGAAAACGGTACTAATAATGGATCTAGAAGCGAAAAAACAGCACATGGTAAATG
>JAKATY010000032.1 GCA_021827955.1 Microcaldota archaeon
GAAACGGCACAGAGCTGATAAGCATATATGTACCGCCCGGCTTTCCGATATCAGAGGAGGTAGCGAAGCTTAGGGAGGAGCACGGCCAGGCGTCCAACATAAAATCGAAGACCACGAAGCTCAACGTCCAGGGAGCGATAGAGAAGATAATGCAGTACCTCAAGCTCTACAAGGAGCCGCCAAAGAATGGCTTGGCGGTATTCTGCGGAAATTTGGCAAGGGAATCAGGCAACGAGGACATAGAGCTTTTCTCCATAGAGCCGCCCATGCCCATAAAGGCGAACATATACAGGTGCGATTCCACATTTCTCCTTGAGCCGCTGCAGGCCATGCTTGAATCCAAGGATATATACGCGCTGCTCGTCATGGACGGCAGGGATGCAACGATAGCCGCGCTGAAAGGCACGAGGGTAGACGTGGAGAAGAAGGTAAGGTCGTTGGCGCACGCAAAGGTGAAGAAGGGAGGCCAAAGCGCAGCAAGATACGAAAGAGGCAGCGACGAGGCAATAAACGAGTATTACAAGAATGTGGCTGACGCAGTGAACAACCTCTATGCAAAAAACGACTTCAAGATAAAAGGCCTTATAGTTGGAGGGCCAGGTCCCTCAAAAGAGAACTTCGTAAAGGCGAACCACCTAAACTATCAGGTAAAGGTGCTCGGCATATTCGACACGGGCTATACTGACGAGAACGAAGGAGTAAAAGAGCTCCTCGACAAATCAAAGGAGGTATTAAAGGAGCAGGAAGCCATACAGGAAGCGAAGGTAATGGAAAGGTTCCTAAGCGAGATATCCAGGAAGGGGCTCGCCACGTATGGCTACGAAAACGTAAAGAAGGAGCTCGACGCGAACAACGTTGACAAGCTCATAATAAGCGAAGAGGCAGAGATAGATAGAGTAGAATACAGATGCGGACTTTGCAATGCACAGTTTTCGGCGCTTGAGCCTGACGGCCACAGGCAGGAAAAGCATGAATGCGGGGGCAAGCTGGAGGTTATAAGTACCAAGGACGTGCTTGCAGAGATAGTTGACATTGCAGAGCAGAAGGGAGTAGAGACCTATTTCATATCGGCAGACAGCCAATACGGCCAGGAGCTGCTCATGGGATTCAAGGGAATCGCGGCGATGCTGCGATACAAGCGCTGAAGGCAGGAAGCGGAAAGCGCAGAATGCAGGCAGAGGTGCGTGCACCTCGGCAAAATCTTTAAGCTTTTGCAGTCAAAGTAGGCAAGGGGGAAGAGCAGTATGGAAGGGGAGATAGCGTATCTTTTCATGTTCGACTTCGGCGCGAGCTTCACAGAGGAGCAGCTAGCAGGGCTTCTGAAGAACCAGGAGGATTTCTCGAAATATGAATATACCAGGCCGAGCCCGGAGGAGATATCGACCTTCAATGTTCCTACGATATTCAATCTCAAAGAGGAAACGCTGACGCAAGGGGAAGCGCAGTACAAGTTCAAGGTGCAGGCTGCGCTGTACAGGTTCGGTGGCGTTTCAATAAGGATAAGGTACCAGATAGCCGACACGAACTACAACCAGATAGTAAAGCTCACATTCGACAAGCAGGTAAACGCTTTCGTGCAGGGGGTGCTTGCAAAGAGCAGGAAGAAGATAGAGGCGGCGCTCTCAAAAGTTGCAAAGATCAGCATAAACCAGACTTCCGAAACCTACAGGTTCTATTACATAGACGGAGACAAGCCGCAGATATTGGGCAAATACAAGAAGGCGATTGCCGGGCTCATGATAGACGAGCCCGAAGCCGACGCGCTTGACGATTCTTACGTTGACAATTTGATTTCCAAAGGTTTCTCTTACGACAACAAGAACGTGTTCTTTGCGGGCTGGGAAAGCGCGGTGCTTGTGGACAGGGAATACGCTCATGAACACGAATTGCTTATAGCCGAAATAGCGAACCTTCAGCTCCTGGAGATGAGAATCTACCATGAAAAGCTGACAAGGCAGATAGAGGGCAGCAGCAAGTACATAGAGCTCTTTCCGAAAAGCGGGATAGGAAGGTACGTAATAGACAGCAAAACGAGGGAGCTCAACAAGAGCCTAGGGAACCTTTACGACAGCACGAGGAGCATGCTCAACAGCATAAACGACATGGTCTTCGGCACAGGAGAATGGTACCTCTCAAGGGTCTATTCTACTTTCGTCTACACTTTCAAGCTTGACGAATGGAAAGCCATAATAGAAAAGGACCTTGAAGCGATAAGCAGGGAGAGGGAATTCGTGGCAGATCTTATAAAGTTCGACTATGACGTGCTTCTCGAGTACATAATAATCCTGCTCATAGTAATAGAGATATTCGTGGAAGTATTCTACATGCTGAAAGTCTGATTTGGAAAATATGAGCAGGAAGGCCGCAATTTGCAACAGCGAGCAGGCTTGCGGCTTTGCTTCAATTCCCGCATTCTAACCTGCATTTTGCTTTAACGCTTCTAGAAGTGGGCCCGCGGAGAATCGGACTCCGGCTCTCCGCCTTGTGAAGGCGGCGTCTTACCATTCGACTACGAGCCCGTGCATTATTCTTTTGCACGAAATATTTAAATTAATGGCTTGAAAAAGGATTGCAATTTTTAAGGCAGGCAAAATCCGCATGGCGCTGCCCGGTTTCCATAAAAACCTTTTTATATTATAACTACGGCAATTATATATGCGTTTCCTACTTTTCAGGCAATAGGCATTGACGCAGCTGTTTAGGTGAAAATAATGGCTATAATAGAAGGAGAGAATCTAAAATTCGTGAAGGAGCTTTTCCAGAAGGAGCTAAAAGGCGAGGTAAACCTGATTTTCTTCAAAAGCGAAGATAATTGCGAGACCTGCAATGACATAAAAGAGATGCTGAGCGAGCTTGCAGCTATAGACGGAAGGATAAAGCTTACTTTATACGATATAAAGGAGAATGCAAAGGAGGCGAAGTTCCTTGGCGTGGACAAAGCGCCCGCTACGGTTATAGGCGGCAAGAAGATATACAACGCCTATTACTTCGGCATGCCTTCTGGCTACGAGTTCTCGGCCTTGCTAGAAGATATAGTTGACGCTTCGGCAGGCACCACAAAGCTCAGCGAAGAGACGAAGGAGTCGCTGAAGGGCTTGAAAAGCAACGTAGAGATAAAGGTTTTCGTTACACCTACGTGCCCGTATTGCCCAAGGGCGGTAAGGATGGCGCACCAGCTCGCAATGGAAAGCAGCAAGATCAAAGGGATAATGGTAGAATCCATGGAGTTTCCGGAGTGGGCCAACCAGTACGACGTCATGGCGGTGCCAAAGATAGTAATAAACGAGACAACAAGCTTCGAGGGCGCGCTGCCAGAGAAAATGTTCATGGAGCAGGTAATGGCGGCGGCAAACAAGGAGTAAGGAGCGCTCCTATCTTTTTTTTCTTTTTCTTGCTCTGCCCGGCAAGCTATTGCATCGTTCTCGCCATAAAGCGAGTATTTGGGATAAAGGCAAAGGCGATAGCGGCGATCACTTTGTCAGCTCATATGCTATTCCGCATTCCTGCATGAATTGTGTGTCTCCGCTCACATAAAGATTGCTTCCGGAGACGTAAGTGCTGTTTTCGAGGCTGTAGTTCAGGAATATGCTTGGCACGCCCTTGCTGAAGTTAAGGCAGTTAGACGTGCTGGTATAGGTATAGTTCTTTATCGTGCCGCCAAGGCCGTTTGACGAGTATACGCAGCTTGTGCTGTTCATCACATAATAGCCTATCGTGCCCGGGCTCCTGTGCGTACTCGGCGTCTCTATGATCTTTTCTATGAGAGCTGTAGCGCAATCTACGGTGCTTGCCAAAGCGGTCCCGTTCTGCGCGTTTACGTATATGTTGACTTTTGGCGCCGAGTCGAAAGCGTTTTTGAACGAAGAAAGATGCGCTGCACTGGAGGAGGATATCCTGAGGTAGACTACAACCGATATGACTATTATTACTGCGATTATCGCTATGATTAGCGCTATCGCCAATGCGTTGCCGCCGCTCTTTTTCTTTTCTGTTTTGTTCACGCTGCGTGCCAAGTTGACACCTTATTTCAAGCTAAATGCCCGCACATGCCGCGCTTCCAAAGCTTATTTTGAAAGCGCGTATTCCATCATCTTGCTGATGTAGCACGAAGAGCCGTTGCTGAGCCCGTTTCCTACATGCAGTATGTTGCCGTACATACCTTTGTATGCCGTGTAGTTCGCGCCGAGGAATATGACAGGGGTGCCAGAGGCAAGCAGGTCATTGTAGCACCCTCTTCCTGTTATGGTCTCCGTTGCATTGCTTATAGTGCACGTGTAGTTTGAGATTGATATCACTCTTGCCACCTTGCCCAGAGATGAGAGTGTGCTTTGCAGGCTTGTAGCGCAAGATGCAGTCGAGAGGTTTATCGGGGCTGAAGCGTTGAGAGCTATAAGCACCAGCCCGTGCGATTTTATCGCGCTAATGAAGTAGCTTATTGGAAGGAAGGAATTGGCGCTTGCCGCATAAGCGTAGGTAGCGTAAGTATAGATCAGCACGAGCACGAACAGCAGCAGGAACAAGAGCCTCCATGTGCGCCTCGTCCTGTGAGTAAGCCTCAATTTGTGCCTTTTCTTTAGCCTGCCGTAAGTAAGAGAATAGAAGAGCAAAAGCAACACTATGCCTATCGCAAAAGAGATCAGCGCTGCGTAAAGCGGGGCCGTGGCGAGCTTGGAAGGGATGCTTGCGCCTGAACCGGCGAGCATCGCTGCGACCGCGCCTCCGTCGATGCTCTTTGTGAAAGCAGGCATGCTGAATGCAGGAGCGTAAGACGAAGCTGAAGCCTTTATCGAGCTCGCTAGCGAAGAAAGCGAGGAAAGCTCGCTGGAGTTTATCACCGATGAAAGCTCGGCGTTTATGCTCTGCTCCTGCGCCGCAAGCTTAGCGAGGGAGTATGGGACGCTGGCATAGTCGAGCTCGTGGAACGTTATGAGCATCGTGTTGTAGAGCGATGCATTGTACACTGGCATATATGCCGAGCCAAGCTTGAAATCGAGGGTGTTGAGCTTCGAGATTGAGCTTGAAATGCTAGAATTGGCCTTGCTCAGGTTCTGGCTTATGCTTGCGTTGAGTATCTGCGCGAACTGCACCTTGAGGCTGGAAAGCTCGTAGCTGAGGCTGGAATTGCTCATCCTTGAAGCAAGGAAAGAGGCTTCCTTTACGGTAGAATTGTATTTAGGATATGTAGCGTTTACAAAAGCGTCAAACTCTGCGGTGAGCTCGCTGCTTATCACAGGCTCGACGAAAGAATCGGCAAGCTGCGCTGAAGCCGCGCTCTGCGACTTGATGGAGGAATTTGAAATGGGCATTGAAGAGAGGGAGGAGAGCTGCGCGCCTATCCTAGCTAGAAGGGTGCTGTTGAAGCTCAGGTATCTGCAGAAGCCCACGGAGTTGCAGTACCAAGGCATGCTGGCTGAAGAGCCGGAGCAGTTCTGGAACTGCGCTACATTGAAATTAGAAGGCAATGGGAATATAGGATTCTGCGGCATTGTTTTTGAGATCGAGGATATTCTTGAAAATGCGCTTTGAAGGGCTGATATCCTTGAGCCGAAATTGGATACGTTTACGCCGGAAAGCGCTGAGGTGAAAGAAGCATAGCTTGAATTGAAAGAGCCGTAGCTGCTCGAGAAGTTCATTATCCCAAGGCCGAAAGGTTCTGAAGGGCCTCCGGTAGAGGCAAGCACTTTCCTGCAAACTGGCACAGACTCGCAAGAGAAGCATTCGTTTCCGAGAGTGCAGCTATACTGCACAAGCCCGGTCTCTATAAGGCAATCGTTTATAGTTGGGGACGCTTGCGAGACGTAGGAATGCATCTCCGTGCTTAGATTCGAGAATACGCTTTGGTTTGGGAAATACATGCTTATTAGGAAAGAGTGCAGTACTGGATAGATCAAAGAGGAATTGACGATTATGGAATACTTGCCGCTGGTGGTGTTTGCTACTATATATCCCTTGCTTGTTTTTATCACAATGTAGGTGTAATTCCCTACGCTTTGGTTGTAGAACGATGAAGAGGAGATGACAGCGCTTGGCAGGTATTTGCCAAGGAAAGCGCCAAAGCTGCTGTTTATAGTTATGCTGCTTGGCGCCGCAGAATATGAAACAGAGAGCAGGAGCATTAACGCAATAGAGGCAAATAGATAAGCAAATCTAGCCATATAGTCGCCTTTTTCAGTAGTATTTAAATGAAAACTTTTATAAATACTACCAAAAAGCGGGAGACAATGCTTGAGAGATAGAGAGCGCAGAAAGAGGAATGCCAAGGCAAAAGCACAAAAAAGAAATAGAAAAAGAAGGAAAAGAAACAATAAAAAAGAATCAAAAACTAAAAAGAAAAAAGAAAGAAGTTGCTAACTTTACGAAGAACTTGCTGCTGCGGCGTACAGATCGCTGATGAATTGGTTTGCTGCTGCCGTTGTCTCGTTAGCATAGTATCCTGCCACGAGAATCTTGTTGCCGTATGCCTGCAGTATCTGCGTTCCTGGAGTCATTGTTATGTTGTACGACTTCTGCAGCTGTGCGCTGAGGGAGTTGACATATCCGCTGCCTACGAGTATCAAACTGCCGCTTGGGTTCGTTACCTGCGAATCAAGCACTACCAACGGCGAAGTTGGAAGGTTTGTAAGCAGTGTCGGCGAATCCGCGCTGCTGACACTTGGAGTTGCGGTTATGTTGTTGATTCCTGTTATTGTGTACTTTGACGTTCCGCTGAGCGCTATCGTCGCGTTTACTGCGCCGATGCTGACGTTCGGTATGTTCGTTGCCTGGCCTATTCCATACGGGCCGAACAGTTTGTAGCTCTTGCTGATTGTCGTGCTGACTGGAGCGACTGCGAACTGAAGTTCGTCTACCGCCTTCGCGAAGTCCACTGTCACTGATGTTGGCGTTATTGACGCTACCTTGCTGCCCTTTTCAGTTCTGAACCCTGCCTGCACGTTAAAACTGGATCCCGTTGTGCTTGTATAGGTCATGTTGTTGTGCGTTCCTGTAGTGGAGTAGTTCAGCTGGAACAGTGGTGTTGCGCCTATTCCGCCAGTCGAGTTGTAGATTTCGAATGCAAGCGAATCTGTTGCTGCTGTGTTGCCCGGCACTGGTTCCTCCTGCATTGTGTACGTTGCATACGGGTTCTTAGTGCCTGGATTACTAAAGGAGGTACTTAGAGTGCTAAAGGCGAATGGGTTTGTTGGCTCTCCGTTCTGCTGGTTGTACGTTACGCTAGCTCCTGATGTCAGAGAAGGCACTGTCTTGCCTGATGAAGTATAGATTACCTGTGGGTGAGTACCGACTGATGCAAGTTCCGCCAGCGCAATATCATTTGCTGAGGCAACAACAGAGTTGTAATCCGAAACCTCTATGTTGCTAATTCCTGGAAGCGCTTTGCTCAGCTGTATGCCAGTCACGTTGTAGAACGTCTTGCTTATTGAACTGTTGGATTCTGTTGTTCCTATTCCGTTGAACGA
>JAKATY010000051.1 GCA_021827955.1 Microcaldota archaeon
ATCTCATAAATATATAACGCGTAATGTACGATAAGAAATAGGTTACAGAGATTTTATGGGAAGAAATAGCTTGTGCGTTCACATAAGAAATTCGAATCTGATGTTAGAGGATGTAGGTAATAAGGCATATAATCTATCTAAAATTTCTAGCATAGTGAATGTTCCAGATGGATTTGTTATAACTTCCAAGGCATACGATAATTTTATAAAGTACAACAGATTGAGCCATAGTATAAGAGACATAACAGACCGCTTTATGGCGCATGAGATAAGTGCAGATAGAGCTGCTGTGATACTAAAAAGCTATTTCCAAAAAGCAGAACTAGATCCAGGTCTTAATAGTACTATAACGAGCAAATTAGTTAAGTTTAAAGGACCATACGCAGTAAGAAGTTCTTCAATGATAGAAGATACCAGTAAGGCAAGTTTTGCGGGACTTTTCGATACCAGGCTGAATGTAGAAGCAGATGATGTGCCAAGGAGTATTAAGGACGTGTTCTCATCTGCATTTAATGAATCCGCACTGGCATACGCTCTTAAAAATGGGTTCGATTTGACAGAGATTAAGATGCCTGTAATTGTGCAGGAGATGGTTTACGCGCAGAAATATGGTGTCTGTTTCTCTTTCACAGAGAACGGTTCCAATACAAAGATTATAGAGAGTTATATGTACAATCCTTCAGGTGTCACGGAGGGAAAGAATATTCCTGATCTGTACATAGTAAATTCAAAAAAGATAGAAAAGTATTCAAGTTCATTTGGCATATCCAGTCTATTCGATTTTGAGATTTATGACATAGCCAATATTGCAGACATATGCCGTTCATACATATTTCCTGAAGATATAGAGTTTGCATTAAAAGATGGCAAGCCTTACGTGATCCAATTGCGCAGATTGACAGAAAAAGTACCACTGCCAAAGCAGAATAAAAAGGTGTTTGCTGGTTTGCCAGTATATCCTGGCATTGTAAATGGCGAGGCTTTTGTATGGCTGTCCCAGAGCGGGGACAAGGATGGGCTTGTAAAGGCTGGGAAGGGCAAGATACTTGTTACCGATTTCCTTCCGTTGGAATACGCGCATTATATAAAGAACTTTGCTGCTGTGATAACTGAGTTCTCAGGCATAACTTCTCATCCGGCAATACTTGCCAGAGAATATAAGATTCCGTGTATAGTCGGGGTTTCTGACGCGACGGAATTAATAGAGACAGGGGATAAGCTAGAAATCGATGGATCTGAAGGCGATGTATCCTTGCTTAACAAGCCCGGGGTAGCAATAAAGAGGAAATATTCCCCTATTTCATTTAATGCCCTTGATATGCATATTTTTAAGAATTCCAAAGATTTGGCTATATTATATCCGATAGGTAAAAACCTATGCATATCCCATGGTTACCTAGGACCTGAGGATTATAAGGAAACGTTCATTAATTCAAGATTGAGGGAGATGGTATCCGCAATTCGAAAGAGTTACCCCGCTCGTGCTATGCTTGATGGGGGTGATAGGTTATGGAATGAGTGCAACGCTGCTCTTGAACTTGCCAGCATTGACAAATCTTTTAATGATTCGCTTATCAGGGCAATAAAGATTATGAATACATTGGATCTTAAAAAAACTAAGCAAGAGATGAAGGTCTTCGCAGATAAGGGCATGAGCCTAATAAATGCATCTAAAATAACTTATGATTCTTATATCAAAAGTGATATTGGCAAGGACTTAGCAAGCGCATTAAGGTTGTTTATTGAGGGATATTCTTACTGGCAAGTGTTCAACTCCTTGTTGCTTGATATAAATTCCGAATATCTGCTTTCCCAGAACATACCTGCAAATATTGATAGTTTTAAAGCATTTATAGAACTCATGTGGAATTATGAGCCTAAGCGCAATGTAATAGGGTCAGAGGCCATACCGTCGTTAATGACTAGCATTTATACTTCTGTTGCTTCTGATTTCAAAATTTATACCACAGGATTTACTTCTTTGTTCTCCTATCTTGAAGAAGTAGAAAAGGCCTCTGCTAGTTAAGAATGTCTTGTGTATCATTTCACACCTTTCTTCGATGCTGCTCGTTCTCTAGCCCTTGTAAGCTCTTTTATCCTTAAACACGCCTTCCTCGTAAAGAATAGGTGCGACTGCCGGGATTTGAACCCGGGTTGCGGCCTTGGCAAGGCCGTGTCCTACCAGGCTAGACTACGGTCGCATTTCCAAAAAGATTACAGCAAAAGTTATTTTGAAAGATTTATTATCCTTGTGCTTTTACGCTTTGTTGCAGACAGGATGCGACTGCCGGGATTTGAACCCGGGTCATTGGCTTTCCTCGCAAAGTTGGAAGGCCAGAGTCCTACCAGGCTAGACTACAGTCGCATTGCGACGCAGTAAGATAAGTTTGAAAACAAATAAATACTTATCAATAGAAGTAACTCTTGCCTTTTGAGTGGCTGTCGGGCGCTTTGTGGTTTATTATTGCAAGATCATTGATAATGCCAGTCGCCGCGCATGCGAAGAGCAAATCTCAAGGCGATCAGCACAAAATTTTGCAGGTAGTGAAATGAGATTTACACTTATACTTCCGATTTACAACGAATGCGAGAACCTGAAGAGGAATTTTCCTATTATATACAAGGAGATAATGAAACTGGGCAATTCCGAAATCATAATTGCTGAAGACGGCTCTACGGATTGCACAAAAGAATACGTACGCAAATTCTCAAAGCTTCCGAACGTCGTGCCTCTCTCTTCTCCGACCAGGTTGGGCAGAGGCGGTGCGCTCAAGCATGCGATTAAAATAGCGCGAGGCAATGTAATAGCATATATCGACATAGATCTTGCCGTGCCGATAAGGTACGTGCCAAAAGCTCTTAAGCTTGTGGAAAGCGGTTATGCTGTAGTAATAGGATCGCGCTATACAAGAGGTGCAAACGTGGAAAGGAGCCCGAAAAGGCTCCTTGAAAGTGTTGTTTTCAACCTGCTCATGCGCGTGTTGTTGGGCTCAAAGATAAAGGACCACCAATGCGGCTTCAAGTTCTGGGATTCTTCATTCATAAAGAAGGAGTACAAAAACATGCTGGATAATCACTGGTTCTTTGATTCGGAGATGCTTGTAATAGCGCAGAGGAATGATCTACCTATCTATGAAATGCCAGTAGAATGGAAGGAACAGAAGAACACGAAGGTAAGGTCCTCCGATCTTGCCTACTTTATCAGGTCGATGCTTGCCATGCGTGCGCGTTTAAAAGCAGCAGAAAAATAGTATGAAGGGCATGTGCAAACGGGCGGGCGCACAGCAAAATCCTGCGCCCGAGAATAAACAAAAAATAAAAGGGCGGCTCTGCCTTTATCCTCTCAGCGGCTATCCCTTTACTCCTCCCTTTTCGTAGCTATTATTATTGCAGCTGCCCCAAACTTCATCCTTTTCCTCTTCGCGAGTCTTATTGCTTTTGCTGCGTATTCCGCTGCCTTTTCGCTCAGTACAGCTTTTAGCGCAGCTCCAGCTGCTCCGTCCACTTTTATGTCTCCGCTTTCGAGTACTTCCGTGAAGTCGCTATCCTTTAGGGCATCTATCATTTTTTCCCTTATCTTGTCCTTTGTTATTTCTTTAGCCACCCTTCGCTCATCCACAACTTCGCTTTTGGCCATTTCCCCCACTTTATCCTATCTCCACCTTTTTTCTTTTTCCTCATCCCATATTCTTTAGCACTATTAATTGCGTGTCTATTCCTATTTAAAGCTTTTGTGGAACTTTCTAAAATATTATTGGAAAGATTATGCTATTGCTTTTAAAGGTATCGTTTCATGGCTTCCTTTTTAGACCTGTAGCGCATTCAGACTGATTGTAAAACCGACATTATGCTTTGCTTCCCCACACCGCCCAAAAATGCTCTTTCAATCTTTTGATCTCCGAAGGGTCGTGTGTTATTGCTATCTGTTCAAGATTCCTGTGCGTGCCGCCATAAGTAAGATTTGCGCTTCCAGATATCGCTTCCGTGTCCGTTATGTAAAGTTTTTCGTGTATAAATAATCTGTCAGAGATCTTCACGTGCAAGTTGCCCCTCTTGCTTCTTCTAATTATCGCAAGCAGCAGCACCGCAGCTAACAGTGCCACAATGCCAAATGCAAACACCTTCAGTTTGAGATAAAATAGCAGAGCCGAAAGAACAGCAAGATATGCGAACGCACGCGCATATCCTCCAAGCCTGCCATGCGAGAGAAGCTTCCATGCCTTGCTGTTTATTTTAGAATTTGATATTACAACATACACTTTCTTCTTTCCTGCTTCCTTCCAAAGCGCGCTCGCGTATGAAGGCCCGAGAAAAGGGGTTATCACGAGCAGCTCGTTGCTCCTTTTACGTAGAAGCCCGTCTATATATTTGTAGGTGTCTGTGCCTTCGTAGTTTTCGGCAACATATTCTTGCGCCAAGGCTTTCACCTACCTTAAAGGGAATCTATAAAGATATTATTCTTGAATATATAAAATATAATAGCAGAGCGGTTCTTGAAGGCTCTCTGAGCGCGGATTTTTATCGATTGCGAGCACGGCTCAAATCCGATTGCGTTTAAATTCTAATGGAGATGCAAGGTGCATTCATGCTTGACATGAAAAAAAATGAGGAAGGCGTTTTCAGCTATTGGGATCTCGGCCGTATTAATGAAAGGGTCCGTGAACGCAACAAAGGCGGTAAAAGATACTACTTTCTGGAAGGTCCGCCATATGCAAGCGGAACGCTTGGCATATACCACATCTGGGTTTATACTATAAAGGACATAGTGCTTAGATACAGGCGTTTCCTGGGCTATGATGTCCATGACCGTGCGGGTTTCGACGTGCACGGGTTGCCAATAGAGCACAAAGTGGAAGAGAAGCTGCACCTCAAGTCAAAGGCAGAGATTGAGGAGAAGATAGGTGTAGATAGGTTTATTCAAGAATGCAAGGAATATGAAGTAGCAAACGTAAAAAGCGCCATAGCGATAGCGAAAAGCTTCGGCATATCCCTCGATTTCGATCATCCTTACCTTCCAAGCAGCAAGGGGTACATGGACAAGAGCTGGCAGCTTTTCAAGGTGCTGTATGAAAAAGGCCTTGTTTACAAGGCTTACAAACCGCAGCTTTATTGCCCTCACTGCGAAACCTCAGTCACGCTGCAGGGCGCCGAAATAGAGTACCGCGATGAGACAGACCCCTCCATCTATGTCAGCTTCGAAATAGCGCCAGATACAAACGGCAAGTACCACTATAAGCTAGATTTGCCAGAAGGTTCGCGTACGGTCGCCTGGACTACAACACCCTGGACTCTTCCTGCCAACATGTCGATAGCCGCTAATCCGAAAGCGCTTTACGTAGCCGTAGAAATAGAGGGAACCACTTATATACTTGCGAAAGACAGGCTTGACAGTTTCATAGCAGAATCAGGCAGAAACGCTATAGTGATAAAGGAGTTCTACGGCAGCGAACTTGAGGGTGTGCACTATGTGAGCCCGTTGGAGGATGAGGTTCCCGCGCAGATCAAGCTCAGAAAGTACCATAGAATATTGCTCGATGAGAATTTCGTCTCCCTCTCGGAAGGTACTGGTTTGGTGCATGTTGCTACGGGGCACGGCATGGAGGACTACGCTCTAGGCTTAAGAAATAAGGTGCCCGTATTCTCTGTTCTAGACCAGTTTGCAAGATATACCTCTGAAGCAGGGAAATTTGTCGGCATGCTAGCTCCTGCTGAAGCAAATGCAGCAATACTCAAAGCACTAGGAGAAAAAGGAGCGCTGCTCTTCTCCGGCACAGTGCAGCACAGCTATCCTCATTGCTGGCGCTGTGGGAGCAAGCTGGTGTTCCTCTCTTCTGAACAGTGGTTTATCAACATAGAGAAGATGAAGAAGAAGCTTGTAAGGGAAAACGAAAAGATCATATGGCATCCTCCAGAGGCCAAGAAGTGGCAGGCAGAAACATTGCAGAGCTCTCCGGACTGGTGCATATCCAGGCAGAGATACTGGGATATCCCAATACCCATATGGTCATGCAATGATTGCGGTGAAATCGAGGTAATAGGCTCAGCCAAAGAGCTGGCCGCGCGCGCAGGGGTGCAGGAGCCTGAAGACCTGCATAGGCCATCGGTAGACAATATAGAGTTCAAATGCCGTAAGTGCGGCGGCACCATGCACCGTATCAAAGACATATTCGATGTGTGGTACGACTCTGGAATAGCGCATACCGCAAGCCTCAGCGATGAAGAATTCAATGCCCTGTTTCCAGCAGAGTTTATAACCGAAAGCAAAGATCAGTTGCGCGGATGGTTCTCTACGCTGTTGAAGACCTCTGTAGGGGTGTACGGGAAAAGCCCATTCAAGGAGGTCGTGATAGGCGGCATATTTACCAACGAGCGCGGCGAGGAGATGCACAGGCATCTCGGCAATATCGTAACCGCGGAAGACGTACTCAACGAGTTTACCGCGGATGGCTTCAGGCTTTGGTGCTCTAGCCATCCAAGATGGCAGGATCTGCGTTTCAAGAGAAGCGAGCTCGAAGAAGCTGACAAAAACGTGCTTACTCTTTACAACATAGGCAACCTAGTCAAGGAATTCGCTTCACTCTCGGGTTTTGACCTTAGGCATGTCAAGAAGCCTTCGCAGCGCAAACTATCAGAGGAAAATGCATGGATATTGTCGAGGCTCTATTCGCTCTCCGCGAGAGTCTCAAAGGATTTGAACTCCTACTCGATAGATACCGCGGTAAATGCAATAAGGTACTTCATCCTCGAAGATTTCAGCAGATTCTACCTTAAACTGGCAAAGCAGATGGCTGTTTCTTTCAGCAAACCAGAGCGTAAGGCTTTGGCGAATCTTACAGGATACATACTCAAGAACGTGCTTATTATAGCGGCTCCTGTAATACCCTTTTCCTGCGAGCACCTGTACAGGGAGCTTTT
>JAKATY010000019.1 GCA_021827955.1 Microcaldota archaeon
GGCTACTGGTTCACTTTTGTTGCCGGAGGGATCCTTATCCTCCTCAGCGCCCACGTCTTCACAAGGCTTGGGCGGAGGCACGCCCAACAGCAGCACACTTCCTTGCACAGCGCGCCTTGAAAGATAAAGCGATCATGTGCCATGATTTGCCGCATCGGTGGTGAAAATAGGAAAGGCACAAGGGACTTTCGCTTATGTACTGGATGCAATTGGCATTCATGACCCTTTCTTTGAAGACGCGCCTGCGGCGTGCAGCGCAACCTTCGAAAGCTCTGCTTTGACGTACCTCTCATTCTCGACAGTGCTGCGCGCCTTTATGTCTATACCGTAGTTGGAGATGTTTATATCAGTAATGATGACGTCAGGCCTGCCTTTCATGGCCGAGCCCAGCCTCTTGTGCTTGCCTATCTCTGCAAGCAACCCTCTTTTGAACGCGCCAAAATCTGCGCCTTGCGGCAGCTCTACCCGCACGTTTATCTCTATTACATCCGATACCTCATAATTCATTATCACTGCCTGGTTCATTATGCCATTCGGAACATATAGGACCGTGCCGTCATCTAGTCTCATCCTGGTGTATATCAGGCCTATTTCATCTATGGTGCCCGAATAGCCAGGTAGTATAGTCCTGTGAGCATACGACGGGGGGAGCATGCCATACTGCCATGTCGAGAATGTCACCCTGTCTCCATTGGCGAAGGGCTTCGCCGCCATCATCGATACCCCGGAAAAGAGGTTGCCAAGCGTAGACTGCGCTGCAAGGCCTATCACGATGCCAAGGAAGCCAGCCCCTATGAGCAGGCCTGTCAGGTTAACATGAAAGAGCGAGAGGACCAAGAACAGTATCACTATGTAGCCCATTAAGGATATTATCTTCGAGAGCGGCTTTTCATCCATCCTAGGCTTGCGCGCTCCGTAATCAAGTATGGAGCTTGCCAAGGACCACGTGGTGAGGTACCCGAACACTATCGTTATGGCTGCGGCGAAAACCTGGCCATATGCAGCTTGGCTGATGCCGAAGGCCGCAAGTATCTGGTCCGAAAATACTACGAGCGCCACCCCAACTGCGATGGATGCTACGGCCTCGCTGGCATAAATGCGGTATCGCGGCATTGCGCTTGTGCTGCCCATAACTCCCTATTCTGCAGCAAGCAATAAAATAGTGCTGGCTTCTTGGCGCTGCTTAGCGCTGCTTTGCGCCCAGTGAGCTTGCCTACGACTCAGGAAGCGCACCTGTAGGTTGCAGCCTCGAAACATTCAACACATGGTTGGCTCAAACATCATACCGGAGGCGAGCCAACAAAGGAATATATATCTGAATAATATAGTAGTTGCCGGGGGTGTATGGCTGCGTGGAGCAGCAGATCTTTTCACAAGGCCTGCTACTTCGGTCGCACGAATATCAAACGTTGAAATAAAGTGATGATATATCTGCAATGGCAATGCAAGAGAGCAGAGAGGCAACGGAGAGCGTCAGGGTAAAGTCGATTATGCTAACAGGGATCCTTGGGAAGGGCCAGGCCGAAGAGGGGACATTGCTGGTTGTTGCAATGTCCAGAGGCATCGACCGCGCTGATGCTGCCCAAGCGCTGTACGAGCTGGTAAAGAGCGGAGTTGTCAAAAAAGGCAAAAACGGGCACACTCCTCTACTTCGCGTCACAGACCAGATCAGCGCTTTAGATTCGATGCGCAGAGAAGACAAGGAAATCCTAGGTGCCTCTATGGCCAAAAGAATATACTCCATGGAACAGACCGAGCTTGAGATGTTCACAAGGTTCTTCGGGAGAAGCCCACGTTTTAGGGACGGTGCGCTTCCATACTTCGGCGTCAGCGGTAAGATGATGCCAGATGCTGTATACCGTGCCATTATTGATTTCGCTATGTCTAGCTCTGCAAAGACAAAAGTGTGGATGGGCAGGGAGATTGGGAGATACGCTCACGTTTTGGATCCAGAGGTCTTGACGCTAGCTGTAGAGTCTGCGAAGTCCAATTTACTATCGCAGTTCACGCGGGGCATTGTCTGGGGGCTTTTAGAAAATTACAATTCAGGTAACCAGAGGAACGGAATCAAATCTGCACTAACCGATATCCTCGAACTTTACCATAAGACTACGCCAAAATCCGAGTGGCGATCGAAGCACAGAATATTCATGGACGTTCCGCGCAACATCATAAATATAGCTAGAGAGATAGTCAGCGAGTCGCCAGAATCAAGATTAGGGAGTCTTCTTCGCGACGTTAATTTCTACACACATGGCAAGGAGATAAAAAAGATAGCAGAGCTTAGGAGAGCAGAAACCAACACAGGTCAAGCAGCAAGATGACATTGGCTGGGGGCACCTTGCTCGGTGTGCCATTAGCCTTTCTTCAGCACTCTTAGCAAAAGAATACACTCGCTTTTCTGTCATATCGGAAGGTATAAATATATTACTTTTCATAATACATAATGTATTATGTGATAATATGCAAGAAGCAACTATAATATCTATAAGGATACCAAAGATGGTCAAGACCAGAATGCGTGAGCTTGGCATTAAGGCATCCGAGGCCGCCAGAGAAGGCATCGAAATGGAAATACGAAGAAAGGAGCTATCAAAGCTCCAGAAAAAGGCTACCGCTTATAGGGGGAAATGGGTAATTGTACCTGACAGGCAGATAGCAATGGATGTCAGAGAATATAGGGATTCAAGATGACCTACATATTTGATTCGTCGGGGATCTACGCTATGATGTCCAGGAAAGAATACGAACGTTTCGCAGATGCCTTTACGATTTACCTAGCGAAATACGAGCTTGGGAATATATTATGGAAGGAGAGATATCTCCATAAGAGGATTGGTTCGGCGCAGCAGAAGGAAATGGCTGACAATGCAGAAAAGGTCTTTGCAAACATAGAGGTGCTTGGCATCTCCGGCTACATAAATGACGTCGTCAATTTAGCTGGAAACCTGAATATTTCTGTCTACGATGCTTCCTACGTATTCTTTGCGATGAAAAGAAACGCAATATTGGTTACTGCAGATAATAAGTTAATCAAGAAGTTAAGCGGGGTCATCGGCGCGATTAGCCCTGCGGAACTCCTTAAGCAATCTTAGCCTTTCTTCAACTCTTTTAGCAAAACCAGGATCCTCTTTCCTTTGCCCCATGGACGCCTGACGAGAGCCAAGATAGGTATTTATATCTAGTAAGCTGTAAAGGATATAGGTTGATGAGATGGCTACGGATACAAAGGAAGTACAACATGAAGTGGAGGGAGTAAAAGGAGGTACCAGAGCATCAGAAAGCACAGAGATTGGGGCGACATTTGACGCTGATGCAAAAAGGTTACAATTGTCGTTGTCTCAGCTTGGTGCATCAATTGGTGATCACCACAGTGGAACTGCTGAGATGTTAGGATACATTAATAGCAGTGGAGTAGGGGAAGTTGATGCAACAGCCTTACTGCGGGCTCGCAGATCTGCATTGGAGATTGAGATGGTTGCTGGTAGCGTGCGGGACGATCTACAACGCATACAAGGTATCCATGCAGCTAGCGTGAAAGAGGCTTCTATTGCTGCCGTGTTGCCTATTATGGAAAAAGTAGATGAGCTCGATAAGGCGGTAATCGAGCCTATATCTGCCTTGAATGAGGTTGCGATGGAATTATACAATCTGAGGCACGATGTAGCCGTTTTGAGTAGGGTGCAAGAAGTTGCGGATAAGAAGGTGGTGCCTCTTGAGAAAGATCGAAACAAGGGATTTACAGATAGTGCGCAATACTTTTATGCCAGTAATTTTGTTTTAGGCAATGGTTTGCTGGACTACAAAATAGACCCTAATGTCGTTGGACATGAGGATAGTGCAGACAAGTTAGTTTTAACCGATAAAGGAAAGGAACTGCTGCAGTCCGCTTTTGCACTGGAGCAAAAGTACGCAGCCGCGTTAAATTCGGCACTAGAGCAGTTCAATAAAGCTGTGGCTGGAGTAGATATGGAATTACTTAGAGCACAACTAGTCCAACACTAGGGATGGTAGCAGCCACAATATCAAGCTGGATACGAGGCAGAAGCCGCTCATATGGCAGATCTTGCAATCAGATATAAGATTGGGGGCTTTCATATTAAGCCCATAATAGAAGAGAGTCTTAGAAATTCCAACTAAATCTTGTTTTCGGCCTAGCACGCTATTTACAGCCATATCCTCTTGACGAGACAAACATCCCAAAAAAGAATTATCTCTTCACCTAGAGCAAGCTAGGGCACATTTCTTCCGACGACAACCCTATTATTACCGGAATAAAGGCCCTTTCACAAGTGCTTTCATAGATATGGTAAGTGCTATGTTGTGTTCCATATCTGTGAGCCAATAAAACGCCTCACGAGGAAAAACGTTTCTTTAAACCTCTTTTGTCCAACAAGGAAGGGGGGTTGACTATTGGGCCAACTTTGCCATAATTCTGAAATTGATGCAAAGTAAAGATTGCCTTTTCGTTCCGGAATGATGGAATTCTGATTTCCATTGCTGTTGTAACTTCGATTTTCACAAAGATGGATAATAGGTCAAAAATTACCCTTCAAGTATTTTCATTACCTTTCTTGTATCTGCTAGATCCTTTAGCAGATAATCGGGTCTCTCCTTGGCGAGATCTTTCGTTGTGTAGTGTCCTGTCGCCACTGCTATCATGTTGACTCGAGCCTCCCGTCCTCCTCTAACATCAAGCGGCGAGTCACCGAAATAAAATATGTTATCTCTGTTAAATCTCCCATATCTTTTCTCAGCCTGCCTTATGGCCTCTCTTATCAGTCCTGCTCTTTTCATTGCTGTGCCAAATCCCCCAAACGCGAAGTACCTATTGATACCAAGCTTACGTAGCTTTAACCTGGCAACAGGCTCTAGGTTTCCCGTAGCAAGGCACACTATATAACCTTCTTTTCTCAATTTTCTTAGGAGGGGCTTAACTCCCCTATAGAGCGTGGCGTCATGCTCCCCAATGTGCTTTCTAGAGTATTGTATTTCTATTTTGTAAAGAGTTCTCATACGTTTAAGTGCAGATGCTTTGCTTACCCCTATACGTCTGGCCATCTCTACCATTATTGAAGTGTCCGTCATTCCAGAGTGAGGAAACATATTCGCAGTAGCATTTCCATCAAATACTGTATTTACCGCAAACGCAAGTCGATTACCAAGTGCGTTGTAGCTACCTTTCTTCACGAGCACCTCATCCAGATCAAAGATTACAAGCCGTCTCATTCACTCATCCAATACTTTCATGGAAGTTCTAAAATACTATCATTTGGTGTTTTCTGCTATCCAGGATAAATACCCTATGCTCCCGGATATCTCTGTCACGGTTATCTCGGGGAGATCGTACCGGTGCATGCGCTTTATCTCCTTCTCAACTTTTGCATATATCTTTCTCTGGCTCTTTATGACCAACAGCCATTCCTTTGAGGTTTCGACCTTGCCTTTCCAGCGATAAGTACTGATTAACGGCCCTACAACCTGCACGCACGCAGCAAGCCTCTTGGCAACAAGCGCATTCGCCATATCGGTTGCGTGCCTCTTGGCGGCTGTTGTCGTAAGTATCTGCACATAGCGGTTCATATCCCAACACTTTCATGGAAGTTCTAAAATACTTACTCCAACCTAAACTCTTTTAATAAAACCGCGCAATCCTTCCGCACGACCTTTCCAGTCAGTTTCACCCTATTACCAACTATCTTTTTAGCTAGCTTTCCTGAGATATCCAGTTCCCTCCATCCGGCCTTATTTGAATCTGCTAGAGTAGCACCATAAACAATCCTCTCGATTCTTGCCCAGTAACATGCCATAAGGCACATTGCACAGGGCTGACATGTAGTATAAAGAACACAGCCGGGCAGATCGGGCTGCTTTAGCTTTCTGCAAGCTGTTCTTATTGCCTGCACTTCGCCATGGGCGGTCGGGTCGTTGTTAGGGATTACCGTACTAGCCTTACAGGCGATTACCCTATTACTCCTTACAATGCAGGCTGCAAAAGGTATTCTGGCCGTGCGCGCTTTTTTGATAGCAAGCCACATAAATTTTTCATCAGTCATTTGACCTACCTAATACTTTCACAGAAATTCTAAAAGAGTTTGGATCGCTAGAGGCTAACTTTTTTTATTTCTCTTTAAGTGCCCATTTACAAATAGTTTTGTATTCACATATTTTACAGAATTTTGTGGGTTTGGCTTCGAATTTACCCTCTTTGACGTTTTTAATAATTGCTTTAGCTTCATCAAGCGAATTTTTAATAGCTGCTTCTGTAACATTAACAGGATTTGTTTGATTTTCATCTAAATTTGATACTGAACCTCTTACTACATCTAGATCGAAACTTTTAAGACCTTCAGAATATAATCTTACCTGTAGTTCAGAATGCTTTTTCTCAATGACTTTTTCAGATGTTTTATAGTCTCTTACTTCAATCTTATCCGGACCTCCTGCATTTAGGATTACATCAACTCTTCCAGTAATTGTAGCGTTTTCAGTAGGAAATTCAATTCTAGTTTCAGTTTCTTTCACGTTTTTAATGTCTGTAATATGTTTTTTTACAAATTTGTTTAAATTGGCCTTAACCTGTCCTTTTTTCTTATTGTTTATTCCAGGTGTAGCGTACGGAAGGAAAAACGCAGCTTCCACTGCCTTATTAACTGATGCTTTAATGCTAGCTCCTTCTTTTATAAGAACAGAAATTTGTTTCAAACTGGAATGTAATGCCGCGCCGTAACCTTCAAAAGTGCCTACGCGCTGTATATATCCCCATTTTTTACCTAATCTATAGTGGAACGGGCATATCTCGTAATCTATTATTTCTTTTACTGGAAATGCATCTAAATACTCATCTTGTCCTCTGC
>JAKATY010000047.1 GCA_021827955.1 Microcaldota archaeon
TTCGGCGTCTCGCAAGGCACAAATCTGAGCTCATTGGGAATAAACCCCGAGAAGGTTTTTCAAGCGGCAAAACAGCACTCGTCTTTTGTCGCTCCGGTGAAATCCACCGAGGGCAGCACGCTCTGCTCGATCTACTCTGAAAACGTGAGCGGCAACACCTTCTATCTGTTGATTTCGGATAGAACAAGCGAAGAAGCCCTCTCTTCTATTGCCTCTGCCGCCTCAGGCACAGATCGCATGCTCATGCTGTTTCTTGATGAATCATTCACAATAAGCAAAGTCTACGGAAGCACCGAGCGCATGTTGAACTATCCAACTGAAATGCTCTATGGAAAAAACTTTGTGGAGCTTTTAGATCAGAAAGATAAAGATTTGTTCGAGAAGGAGGCAAAGGGCCTAAATGTTGGCTCTTCTCTAGAAAAAGTGCTCGATCTTCCTCTTGGCAAGCCTGGGAGCATGCACATGCATCTTGCGATCTCGAAAATGCCCTTGGGTTATGCGGTGTTGTTTGTCAGCGCCAATGCCGAGAAATACATAAAGGACATAGGATCGATGTTGGAAGATTTTATAGCGCTGTCGCAAGACCTTATAGTAAGCGTGGACCAATTCGGCTATGTCAAGAGCAGCAACATGCCGGTGGAATCTGTGCTGGGCTACAAGAAGGAAGAGCTTGTGGGCAAGGACATAAAAGCATTATATGTTGAGTCTGGAGTCCTTGACAGAGATATAGCATACGTGAGGAATGGCGGAAAGGTTGACGGTTCCTATATCACACTTCGCAAGAAGAACGGCGAGCTCATACCAGCAACGCATTCCGTACGACTTATGCAGAGTGAAGCTGAAAGCGATCCAAGCTATATATTTGTGATTCACGAGCTCCAAACCAAGCGGTTACTTTCGGATCAAGAATCTCAGCTCAAGTTGCAGGATGGCGAAATAAAGAGGCTCAAAATGATCAGCGATCTCAAGTCGCAGTTCATATACAACATCTCGCACGAGCTAAAGACCCCTCTTACTGCCATAAAAGGTTTTGCGAAGCTGCTTTACGGCGGCGAATTCGGCGCGCTTACAGAGGAGCAAAAAGGATATCTGAACACGATACTCGATGAATCAGACCGTCTTATCTTGATAATACAGCAGGTGCTTGACGCATCAAAGCTTGAGGCAAACAAGGTCAAGCTGGACCTCAAGGAAGTCGATTTCAAGGTAATGCGCAACAACCCGAGCATAAACGCGCTCGAAGAGTCAGCGAAGGAGAAAGGCCTTAGCTTCTCCTGGACTGTAGACTATGATGTACCTCCAATAATAGCTGATCCGAACAGGCTCATACAGGTATTCGTCAACCTTATAGGCAACTCGATAAAATTCACCGAGAAAGGGGGCATAGACGTGCACATACTGCGGAAGAGCAGGAAGAGGATAGAGTGCAAAGTCTCTGATACAGGCATAGGAATAAGCGACGAGGACAAAAGAAAGATATTCAAGAAGTTTTATCAGGCGCCGAAGAAAGATCTCGTAAAGCAGGACGGTGCGGGCACCGGTCTAGGCCTCTCGATAACAAAGGACATAATATCACTGCACGGAGGCAAGATCACTTTCGAATCGCAGCAGGGCAAAGGCACTACATTCTCTTTCATGCTTCCTACAAAACCCCGCGAGAAGAAGAGGAGGCAGCAGCAGGCGCAGCAGAGCGATAGCGCTGCAGCAAAACAGGCGCAATCCTGATCCTTGCTTCGGATCTAATTCTGCCGCTTTTTGCAAACAAAAATCAAACTATCTCTATACCGCAAGCGTTGTTTATGCCCGCAGCCTCTTCATATCCTTTGTAAAGTGCGGCGTAGTTGTTGTCTTGGAAGACTCCGCTGAGCGTCACGTTTACTACTGTCATTGAAGAGATATTGACTCCTATAACAAGCGCCTTCCCTGTTGTGCTGGGCGATTTCGAATACGCGTAATAAGTATATAGATATTCGTACGGGTTCTGTGTGCTGGAAATGCTGCTATTGAGCTTGTATGGAACGAACGTGCTCGTGTTTTGGTACGTAGAAGGCCCGGAAGGATACTTGCCATAATACGAATAATAGCTTGAGTTGTAGAGCGAAGCTGTGCATGACGAAGTGCCGCTGTAAGCCGCGGAATAATTAAGCATGAGCGGATACCATATGCTTTTCTCTACCACGCTTTCAGTCTTTGTCGAGTTGCTCGGCTGCGTAACGATGGTTGTGGTGGTAGCAGCTGTAGTCACTGTAGTAGTTTGCGTAGAATTGGAGCTGCTGTTCGTTATAATTATTTTTACTCCCGAGGAGGAATTCTGCTGCCCTGGCAGCATGCTTTTGTATTCTATATTCGCATAATCTATAGCTACTCCAAGAGCCGGAGCTATAGGTATCAATGTTATGTTTGCGCTGTTTTCTGTAAAGCTGTTGAGCCTTATCCCCAAATCAGCATACTGGGTCCCTAAGCTAACATGGGTGGTATTTCCTAAGGTGGTTTTTACCAGGAGGGCTTCGTTTGCGAATATGGGTATCTTGGAGACGTAAAACAGCGCTTCGCTGCCCGAATGCGATGCGAGGCTTACTGAAAAGTACGTTCCGTGCATGTCAACGAGAAGCGGAGCCTGGGATATTACCGCGGTCTTCTCCGTGCCTAGGCTCAAATAGCCGTTGCCGTGAAGGACAGCAGCGAGCGCAGAGGCAATTATTATTACCAAGATTGCAATAGCAACGTACTTCCCCACATGCCTCTTTTTTGCAGGACCGGGCCTTGCAGCGTTAGAAACTGTTTTCATGGAACCATCGCAAAGTATCGCAACTCAGGTTTAATATGATAAAACAAAGCTTTTAGCTTTTGCCTATCCTCTTGTGCCGCGCCTTTGCCAGCTCTTTGGTTCAAGCAAAATTATAATATTGTTATGTGAGAAGTTAGTTTAGGTGATCATGTGCCCGAAGACAGCTTCCTACCGGATATTCTGTCAATAATAAACGACAAGCAGCAGGTTACATACAACGAGCTTAGCGATATAGCGTTCAGCAGGAACATACCAAAGGACAAGCTCGATGGCGCGCTTTCAAGCCTGGAAAGCAACAAGATGGTCGCATCGCGGAGCATCGGCGGCATGCTTACCTACTACACGCTGGAGCAGGATGCGATAAGCAAGGTGCTTATAGTAGAAGATGACAAAAGCATAAACAAGCTCATGGCGCTTTCGATAGGAAAGGGCTTCGAGGTGAAGCAGATATATGACGGCGGCGAAGCCATGGCAGCGATAAGGAGCTACAGGCCGCAGCTTGTAATACTCGATCTTATGCTTCCGCACAAGGACGGCCTTGACATATGCCAGACGATAAAGGAGGATCCGGAGGTCAGCGGCACCGTTGTAATACTGGTAAGCGCCATGGATCCGACGAGCAACAGGTTCAAGGGCATAAAGTACGGCGCCGACTACTACATAAAGAAGCCGTTCGATCCGAGCGAGCTCAAGAGCCTCGTGACCATATTCCTCAAGAAAAAAGGCAAGAGGTTCGATCCACTCGTCGATCTGCCCAATGAAGAAAGGATCTCCAACGCCATAGGCAAATCCATAGATTCCGGTGAAGATTACGCGATAGGTGCGCTGAGAATCGCGAATCTGGGTTCTTACGCAAAAAGGTTCGGGGAAAAATCCGCGATGATAATAATACGGCTGATCTCGCAGCTGCTTCAGGACGCGATAAACAGCAAGGCCTCTGGGCTTTTTGTGGGATTTATGAACACTGAAGATTTCATAATTGCCGGCAGGCGCAGCGACGTGTCCTCTGTAGTAGAAAACGTAAAGCAGGAGTTTGGTGCAGTAATGCCTTTCATACTGCAGGATGAAGGCTACAAGCTGATAGATCTCAACATAGAAAGCCTGTTCGAGTCAAACGAGGTCCCCAAGCTTTCGCTGGAATACAGCGAGATAGAGAAGAGCGAGATAAAGAAAAGGGTAGCCGAGCTCAACAAGGAGAAATCAGCAGAGTCAAACGGAGAAATAGGCGCTTATACATACGAGGAGCTGCAGAAGCTTTTTGGAAGGGAAGATTTCGACATAAAAATAACAAGGGATGGCGATTCGGTACGCCTACACGTAGGCAAGACAGGCGAAAATTGATGCACCCCAAAAGATACAACACGGCGCGCAGGCACGGGCGCAATGCCCGATCGCAGGCGGCTCTCGATTTTATGATATCATATGGCATAGCGATAATGATAATAACAGTAGTGCTCTATGTCATATTCTCTCTCGGCGTGTTCAACCCCAAGCTTGCCTCGATACAGTGCACGCCTTCGCCGTCTTTTATATGCGTCTCGTACTCGGTAAACACCAGCTCTTCGCTCTCGATGATAATCTCGCAGTCCACTGGAGGCACGATGTACATAACAGGAGTAGCATGCTCCAGCGCGATGAACTCCACCTCCAATCTGCCCGCATACGGCAATGTGCATGTTCTTCCATATTCATCAGCGCCCCAGTATTATCCAAACAATGCGCTTCAAAACGGCATATACCTATATAGCGACAATGAGACCTCGCTGCAGGCGTTCTGCTATAACACCAAAGGAAAAGCCACAAACTCTCTCGGCTACACCTTCACCGGCTATATTTGGATAAACTACACTTTCTCAAACCTGCCCGCGGTGCACTATGTGAGCAATGTAGCTTCGTTCACGGCCAGCTATACGTGACATGCTTCCATGCGCAGCTGCCTTAGAACTGATCGGCATCTAATGCATTTATAAAGCTATTTTGGCAAAATAAAATCCAGCAGTTAAAGGTGTTTGCAGCATGCTCGCAAAGAGAATGTTTTGGTTTTTCTCGGCATTTGCTATTTTTGCAGTGTTGCTTGCGCCGCTTTCTTTTTCTTCGTACGTAAAAGTGGTAGAGCCGTATACTGCGGTGATGCATCAGAACGGCAGCATATATCTCGGCAACATAGGTCCAGGACAGAGCTTCTACATAGTAATATCTCCTAACACCACGTCGAGCTCTGGAAAATTGGTAGGGCTCGGCTGGAACAAGCTCGTAGTCACCGGGCTCAACGGCTGGGTAGTTGAAAACTCTTCCCTCTACTCTTCAGCGCCATCGGTGCAGATAACACCCCCGTCATATACCTCATTCGGCGTCTATAATTTCAATGTTACTGCCATAAACATAGGAAATTATTCCAAAATAGGCAATCTAACTTTCAAGGCGTACATAAACGTGACTTCTAAGGTTTTCAGCTTCAATGCTTCTCCATCTATCGCAAACTCTGGGATAGGCGTGCCCGCATACATAAACGTTGAGATAAACAACACCGGCGTATCTGATAACCCCTTTGTCATATCTGTATCCGGGCTTCCTGGCTTAAATGAAAGCGATATAGTAATAGCGCAGCATGGCACTTCAAAGAGCTTTATGTTCCCGATATACGGGTACACTCCAGGCACATGGCATGCAAGCCTAAGGATAAGTTCATTGACGAGCCCGTCGATATACGAAACCAAAAACATCACGTTAATAGTAAAGTCCAGCATGGAGAACGAGCTTTTGGCATTAGGCAAGGGCACGCTCATATATCCTGTATTTTACGCGCCTGCGTATGCTGTGCAATACTTTATAGGCCTGCTTTTCAAGGGGCACTGAGGAGTGGTGCATCAGATTCGGTTCAGCGGAGTGGTGTTTGCAGGCAAGAGCTGTTGAAAAATGCACGGTGCAGCATCGGAATCTATAAAAATGTGAGGATCTAAAAAGCGTTATTCATCATGCAAGGGTAGAAAGATGCCTAATAAGAAATCGGTGAAGCATGAAGCCAATTACTGCGCCATAAAGACAGTCTCATTGCTGGACCTCGTCAGGAACTCCTGCAGCACTTCGGGCTCTCCTGTTTCTATCTTCGCAATCAGGCAAAAAGGCAGCTATCGCCTTATTCTAACCGGGGAGAAGCTCGGAGACTTAAAAATATTGTACTATTTTGACACCGACAAGATAGCCAAGTTCATTGTGTACAGTCCGTTCGGCGAAAGCGAAAAGCTTGAGATGAAGGACAGCATAGACAATGAAAACCACGATTACAAGTCGTACAAGATACAGGTGATTGAGCTGCTAAATGATCCCTTCTCGGAATGTTTCTCCAAAAAGCAGAAGGTCAAGGCGCACAGGCCAGAAACCAAGCTTCTTCTGCTTAAGGTAAAAGAATACGATTCTCTGGTTCGCGAATCATTGTCTATTGCCGCGGAAGACGAAAAAATAGGCAAGGTATATTATTTTGAGAGCAGCGGCAAGGGTTTCATATGCTCTCTGGATCATTTTGATGATGCTGATGCTGCAATAGTGTATTCTGAAGCGGAAAGTAAAAATATATTTAGCTTTATGCGATACAACTATATCAACAATCAGGTAGAATCGGTAAACTCATTCGAGGGAGCTACTTATACCCCTTTGGCCGTGATAAGGCTCGCAGAGCCGTTTCCGTTTTTCAAGCCCGAATAGCTCAGTGGTAGAGCGACTGGCTGTTAACCAGTAGGTCGCAGGTCCAATCCCTGCTTCGGGCGATTGTTATGCCAGCGTAACGACATAACATATTTATATATGTCATAATATGACATATAGCGACTGCAATGTCCGACATAAAAATAAAGAACTTGGTGAAGCTGTTCACTGTCCTTTTGCTCAGCGAGAAGGAACAGTATGGCTATGAAATAATGAAGGAAGTAGAAAAGAAGACAGGAAAGAAGGTCAGTCCGGGGCAGATATATCCGTTCTTGAAGCAGCTCAAGAAGTACAACTATG
>JAKATY010000024.1 GCA_021827955.1 Microcaldota archaeon
CTACCTCCCTGCCTTCCATGCTTGATGAAAGCTCGGAAACATAATGCGTCCTTAAGCCCGTGTGGAACAAAACAGCACCCATTAGACAAAGACCAGAACCATTGCGCAAGATTTTGCGTAAGCGAGCAGTCAGCTTCCTTGTGCCTTCTTCAGTGGACTTCAAGCTTTTTGACTTCAAGATTGTTGATTGGCACTATATTTTTAAGCTGCGCCGCCGCGCCTTCCTGGTACCTCTTCTCTATTATCGCTTTTACCCCTTCGTCAGCGGTTCCGCTTGCAAAGAACTTCTCAGTGAAGACGGAAAGCTCTTTCCTCATGGCCTTGATCTTTGCATGGGCTGCCTTTCTGGCAGTTATGCCCAGCACCTTGACCACGAGAGTCGTGCCATCTGAACTTTTCGTTTTGACTATTGCGTCGAAGACGCCCCTGAACTTCTTTGCTATCGACTTTGTATAGCTGTACGGCAGCTCTATCCTTTCAAGCCTTGTGCTTGCCGCATTGCCGCTGACCTCAATTACCTTAAATATCACGTTGGTATACGAGTGCTCCGGATTGCCTGTCAGATTGCTTAGTGTAATCTTCACGTTCCTGCCCATGACGCTTTTCTCGTCGTTTGCAGGTATCTCTCCCATCGCCTTTTTCTCGAATACCGCAGGAGCATAAATGGTATACCATCTCTTGCTTTTCCACTTGTCCATGCCTTTTTGAGTTGCCATGTTCACGCCTTGCTCTTTATAAGAAGCTCTGCCTGCTTAGGGTCATACTTCCAATCTGCGGGTACAGCGCCTTCGCTTACGTAATATTTGCTAAGCCTTAGTATCTTTGATTCTATCCTTTGAAGCCTTGTCTTGCTGTATACGTCGTGCTTGTTCCTTTCGAGATGCTTGTGCAGCACCACCGCTCTCTTCATCAGGGCCATGAGATCCTGCGGCATATCCCCATAAAGCTTGTTCTCTTTGAGTATCTCCGAGAGTCTTTTGCCCATCATAGCCTTTATGTATTTTATGCCGTGCTCCTTCTTAAGCTTCTCTCCTATCATGGCGGCGCTCATGCCCTGCTTTGCATACTCTACAATTATCTTTTCGGTATTTTTGTATTCCTCCTCGCTCTGCTTTATGTTGCCGAGCTTCTCCGGAGCCGGTTTCGCAGATTTGGACTTTCCGTGCCTCTTTGTGTGCATTTTAGCCATTCAATATACCTGTTTAAGTTTAGCCTATACTTTTTCAGCAACAAATAAATATCCTGCACGTGCAAGCTGCGCCGCATTCCTTACCAGCGGATCTCACTTACTTCAAGGGTACCGAAACAGAATATTCTCTGCCTTTTTCTATTTTAACCTCTTTAGCCTTGCATATGCCTTTTATGTCCTCTTTGCTTGTGCTTCCGTCTTTATAATATGCTTCAGGAACATTTATATTTATTATCGGTATCTCAGCATTCAAAGGCATGTGCGCTTCTGATTTTATCCTTCTTACCTCTGCGATTATGTTGTTTATGAATGCGCCTATGCCCTCGTAATCCACTTCCACGAAGCCTTCCTCGAAAAGCAGCCCATTTATCACATAGTCCCTTGTCTCCAGCTTTTCGAATTGCTCTGGCAACATGCTTTCAAACAGGCTTTTTCTTCCGAACCACGAGTTTATCTCTTCCGATATGTACGGAATCATCGGAGCAAAAAGCTTCAGAGAATCCTCAAGCACCCTGTTCAAAACATAAGCAGCTGCCTTTTTGCTGCCCTCAAGCTTCTTATCCTCAGAATAAATCCTGTACTTGACGTCCTCTATATAGTAGTCTGCAAACTCATGCCAGTAGAATGTCATCAGCTTGTTCATGGCTTCGTAGAGGTTGAACGAATCATACGCCTCTCTCGTTTCCTTTATTATGCTGTTTAGCCTGTGTAATATCCATATGTCAAGCACGCCCATGTGCTCTTTCGGCTCCTCCTCTGGCGCTTTGGTCCTCTCTAGCGCACCTTTGACAAACAGCGCAGTATTGTAGAGCTTGTTGATGAAGCCTCTTGCATAGTCCACTTCCTTGTATGAGAACGGCTTGTCCTTGCCAACGCTTCCGCTTAGCGCAACCCACAGCCTTACCGTGTCCACTGTATACTTCTCGAGCAGCTCATCAACTCCGACCCCGTTGCCCTCGCTCTTGTGCATCTCCTTGCCATCAGTGCCTAGTATCATGCCTGTAGCTATAATATTTTCAAAAGGCTTGTCGTTTGTAAGTGCCCAAATCCTGTATGTAGTATAAAAAAGCCAGGTCCTTATTATGTCCTCGCCCTGTATCCTCACTGTAATAGGGAACTTGTCAGAGAAATCTTTTTTGGGCCAGCCCGCAACTATCAGGGGTGTTATAGAAGAGTCTATCCAAACGTCGCACGTGTCTGTTTCTCCAATTATCCTGCCTCCGCATTTCGGGCATTTTTCAACTGGCGCTTTCTGCAGCGCGGGATTTACGGGCAATGCGCTTTCCTCTGGCAATATTATGTTGCCGCATTCTTCGTTCTCGCAGTGCCAGAACGGTATGGGCGTCCCGAATATCCTGTTCCTGGATATGTTCCAGTCCCATTCTATATAGTCTGTCCAGTCGTCGAGTTTCTGCCTCAGTGTTTCAGGGTACCAGTGCATGTCATGAGCCATCGCTTTTATGTCCGAAGCGTTTTCTTTCGTCTTGAGGAACCACTGCATTTCAGATCTCAGTTCAATCTTGCTTTTGCACCTGTCGTGTATCTTGTACGAGTGCGTTATCTGCTCCTGCTTTACAAGCCTGCCCTCGTTTTTGAGTGTTTCGAGAAGCTTTTTCCTCGCTTCATTGAGCGCAAGCCCTGTGAACTCGTCTGCGTTTTTGAGCATGCCCTTAGAATCTATTGCATCGATAAGCTTTAGCTTGTGCTTGTAGTACATCACTACATCGTTCTTGTCTCCGAATGTACATACCATCTCCGCTCCTGTGCCGAAGTCCTTCTCAACACTTTCGTCTCCTATAACTTCTACCTTGTTCTTGAATATGGGCACCTCTATCTTTTTGCCTATGAGCTTGCTATATCTTTCGTCTCCGGGGTTTACCGCTATGGCGACGCAGGCGTGCATGAGCTCCGGTCTTGTCGTGGCTATCGTAAGTTTCTTCTTGCTTCCCGCTATGTCAAAATCTATATAGTTGAGAAAGGTTTTCTCTTCCTTCTCTTCTGTCTCCTCCCTTGCTATGCTGCTTTCGCAATGCGGGCACCATTCCACCGGATGCATGGCTCTGTAGACAAAGCCTTTTTTGTGCATTTCAAGCAAAGAGAGCTGAACCTTCGCCCTGTAACTGTCTTCAAGCGTTCTGTATTCGTATCTCTCATCAAAGCTGGCGCCGAGCCTCTTCATCTCGTTCTTCATTACTTCTATGTTGGAAAGTGCTATCTCTGCACATTTCTTGTAGAATTCCTCCCTGCCTATCCCTTTGCCGAACTTCTTCTCAACGAGTATCTCTATCGGAAAGCCCTGTGTGTCCCATCCTTGCGGATAAAGCACGTTGAAGCCTGCAAGCCTCTTGTATCTTGCTATAGCATCTATGTATACTATCCAGAACCCCTGACCCAGATGTAGCTCGCCGGTTACGAATGGAGGCGGCGTGTCTATAGAGAATATTGGCTTATCGGAACTTTCGTCAAATAGGAAAAGCCCATGTTCCTTCCAGTAAATATTCCATTTACCTGCGGTTTCGCTGTTGAAAACCTTGGCGTCGATCACGCATATCCCCTTTCTAAGCTTGGCTTAGATAATTTGGAGCACAAAATAAATAAAGTATGCGCCGGCATGTGCCAAGACGCCCTTGCTGATGAAACATAAACTTAGAATGCTGAACAAAAAATAAATAAAAGAAAAATCAGGATTATGCTACGACTTCTCCTATCGCGGATCTAGCCTTCACGTCTGTTATCCTAATTTTCACCTTGTCCCCCTGCTTCACTCCCTTGATGAAAATGACAAAGCCATCCTTCTTCGCGATTCCGTCTCCCTTCGAGCCGACTGCGTCTATGGACACTTCAAGTTCATCTCCGACCTTTACGGGCTTGGGCAGGAAATAGGCAGATTTCATTCTCATGTCTCCTCTTCCTCCTCTCGATTCTCTCCTTTCTTCATTTCCTTCTTCATCTCCTTCGAATTCCATTCTATCTGTCCTATACGTAGAATTAGCGATGTCGCATTACTCCGTATGCTATTATTAGTAAATGTTCAGATTTAAAAGTCTTTCGTTATAGGGGCTTTGCTGGTTAGGCCCTGCTTTATCAACAGTCTTATACTCTAATACTCTACCATCAAATCGGTTTCCGAGAACCGCATGACAAATCCTTTTATTATTAACCTGCCAATACGCAAAACATGGCAAGGTTTTATACCGGCACGGGAGATACCGGTTACTCCAGCATGCTCGGTAAAAAGGTCTACAAAGGCAGCGAGATAATCGAGTCAATAGGCTGCATAGACGAGCTGAACAGCTTCCTTGGCCTTGCGTTGCTTAATATAGACGATGACAAGATAGCAGGTCAGCTAGAGTCGGCGCAGGAGAACCTGTTCGTGATAGGCGCAGAGTTTGCCGCATGTATAAACGGCAGGTTCGCTCCGAGAAAAAGGCTTGATAGGGGTGCTGTAAAGGAATTAGAAGATGCGATAGGGGATCTTGCCTCAAGGCTTCCTGATTTGAAGAAGTTCGTATTGCCCCGTGGATCTACTGCGTCTTCTTATCTGCATGTGGCCAGGGCCGTAGCTCGCCGTGCCGAAAGGAGTGCGATAAAGGCTTATTCAAAACACGATAAGAACAAGAATGTGCTTCCTTATCTTAACAGGCTTTCCTCTTTCCTGTTTGTTGCCGCATTGTACATGAACAAAAAGGAGGGGGTAGAAGAGGCAAACCCGAGTTATTGAACCGCCGTCTATCTGCCCTTGCAAAATGGTACAGTGCCACAGTTTAAGGAAAAGTATTTAAAGATTACTATTCAATGCTAATCAAAGTGAATTATATGAAGGGACCTGGAGGCGGAGACGCGTAAAACTTGTTTATTGCGGCTTAAGATATGGTGCTAGATGCTATTTGGTTGAGGCATCTTGCTCTATGACTGTTGCTATAGTTTGTTCTATGCTCTTTTCTATTCCTTAGTTGTTTCTTTATTTCAACTATAGCTAGCCGCTTTTTGGCCTCTCGTTTACCCTATTTAACCTTTGTAATATCTCTTCCTCGCTTAGGCCGTGCTCCTTTTTCAGAAACTCGTATATTGGCATTTCCTTAGTTTCAAGCTTATTGAGGCACAGGCTGCCTAGCATTATACCAGAGATAATCGTGCTTCTTATCTTTACGCCTTTAAGCAGGCCATATATACGTTCTTCCTCCTTCTCTAGACCTCCATCATCGTATATAGGATGTATCCCTATTATGCTGTAGGGCGATCCTATATCCCCGGAGATTATTACCTTATTGGTAAGCATGCCTTTGTCCTGCATGGTGTAAAGGAAGTATTCCTTGCCGCTTTTGAGGAATTCTTTCATGTTCTGTATATAAATCCATATTATTGCAAGGTACTTTATTGGCAAGTTGTTCATGGATATCGTGACGCGCCTTATGACTCTCCTTTTAACAAGCTCTTGAAAGGTGTAATCCGCACTTCCCTTTCTAAGGCCGTATTTTTTGTCTATGTCATTGAATTTCTCTATGCCATTCTTGTTCAGCGCCTTCAGCACGGCATATTCCCTGTAGAAAATCTCGCCCTCCTTCCTTCTAGGCGTCTCCCTCGTCCTGTGCCATACTCTCTCCTTCACTATCTCGAAGAATTCCTCCCTAAGCGGCACGAGTCCGTTAGATATTAGGAAATAGGATGCACTCCATTCCGCGTCAAACTGCGCGAATGTTTCCGATTTCCTCAATCTGTAAAGCCAGTCGTCAAGCTTTACCGTGTTCTCGAATAGCGCATAGATAAGCAGGTCAAATTCCCCTTTTGTGCTCATCGCGAGCTGAATCCTTGGCTCTTTTTCGAGCTCTCTTTTGATCTCTTCAGCTTCCGGCTTTCTGCCGTTGAATCTGACAGTTATCATGAACCTATAAAACCCAAAGTTTAGCGCCGCATGCGTGTCTATCGTATATGTAATCGCATATTTATAGATCAGTTCCTCTATCCTGCGCCTTGCCGACTGTGCCGAAATGCCCGCCTTCCTGCCTATCTCTTCATATGAAGCGCGAGCATTTGTGCTCAATGCAGTGAGTATCGATATATCCTCTTCGGCTTTCTTAGCCTTCGTATTTTTACGCTCTTCGCCGTCCTTTGCCTTCACATAACCTTCAACGCTTCTCACATGCATCGCGGCCGCCGATTTCCTGCGTGGAGGCACAAGGCTGCCGTCGAGCTCTATTTTACCCAGATACAGAGAATAAGTCCTTCTCTTCTTAAGTAATGGATCCCATTTGCTGTATGCCTCATAAGCATAGTAGCTGCCTCTTAGGAATTTCACCACTACACTGTGCTCGTGCCTTTTTTTCAGCTCCGCGATCGCTGCTTTTATGCCCTCTGGAAGTTCCATGCTTGTATTGTAGTTATTACTAATATATAAATATTTCTATCAGCTTATAAGAATAGTTATTAGTAATAAT
>JAKATY010000022.1 GCA_021827955.1 Microcaldota archaeon
TATTCTTCGCAAATGCAAACTTTAATTTCTGTTTATAAAGCAGAGGCACCTAAACTAACAGATTACAAAACATATATATCTAAAAACAAAAAAGAATTTTAAAAAGTAATTAAAAATTGTTAATAACTTGGCGTATTAAATTAGCATTTAGAAAGGAGTTGGTCTTTTCCAGATTATCCTTCCTCCGTTGCCATCTCCGCCCCCGCCACCGTTATTATCTCCGCCTTTCATACTTATTATTCCATACATTTTCATCACCTTTTAAGCATAGATTTTAGAAAGGAGTTGGCCTTTTCCAGATTATTCTTCCGCCACTGCCATCTCCGCCGCCGCCACCGTTATTATCTCCGCCTTTCATACTTATTATTCCATACATCTTCATCACCTTTTAAAAGCACGGCCTTTAGAAAGAGCCGATCCTTTCAATCCTAAGCTTCTCTTCCGCCCATTTTTAACACCCGGTAGCTGTTTTGTCTCCACCTTTCATACTTATTATTCCATACATTTTATCATTAAAGTACTGAAAAACTTTATATGGAAATACTTAAATAGCTTAGCCTCAGCTACGTTTATTACCCTGTTTTTCTTTATTTAGAACCGAGAATGGCAATACTGGAGCCTACAACCACCATAGCCGCAATTGCCACTGGTATGTAAAAATAGCGGGCCCGGTGGGAGTTTCACGGCTTCTTATGAGAAAGAAAGCGCATTTTGAACCCACGACTGATGGGTTAAAAGCCCACCACTCTGGCCATGCTGAGTTACGGGCCCGTTGCAAGATATATTGCTCAAAATTTATTTTAAACCTTTGCATGCAAGAAGCTTCATATATCGCATAACACAATATAAGCAATAGTCCAAATTGATACTAACCACTTTTGAATTTACAGGCACCTTGCAACAAGTTGCTGCTTCTACAGCAGGCTTATTTTCTGCCATAGTTGATTGTAGGAGTATAACTGTTCAATACAGCATAGGCAGATATTGCAGACAGCATTGCCGAAATTTCAACTGCGGCTATCGAAACGGAATAGGAGGGATGCATGATCAGCGATTCGGAAATTGCGGAATAGAATACACCGCCAAGCAAAGCCCCAAACGCTGCAGAGCCCAATACCGCCTTTGTGTTGCCGATACCCAGTTCCTTTATAAGTTGCTCTGCTTCTGCTCCGCCAGTGGGCAGCAGCAGCTTTTCGCCCTCTTCTGATCTTATCAGATCTGTTAATGTCTTCTCTGGATTGAAATCGTTCTTTGCAAACAGTGCCGCAATAAAGGCACGGGATCTTAGCCTGCCTGAGGTAGTAAATTCGGCTTCGTTTTCGCTGCTCTTTTTGATTAACCTGTGCAAGAAACGGGACATTGCCAATTCATCAAACCCCCTTCCAAAAAGAGGAGAAAGTAATGCACTTGTACGGTCATTTTTCTCAAGATCGCGCGTTATAAACGACGTAGCGAAGAAATCTGCCTTTTGCTCTTCAAAAGATCTCGAAGTGACTTTGTCTGCGCCTTTATTGCGGAGTTTATCATAATGCGCTTTATGGTATAACTCATGAGAGGTTACAAGCTCGAGAAGGTGCAGATCTCTCTTAATGTTGTTATAGTAAAAAGTTTCAATGTTTATGAATATATTATCAGGATAATCGAAAGTAAAGAACCCAAACTTGTGCTTTGTGCCAAATACGTCTTTTATCTGTAGTTTGCTCATAAATAATATCGATGGCTCAAGGAATATCTCTACTTTTGGAGTGCTTATGCGCTTCCCTGAGACTCCTTCGTAAAAATTGGAGGCTTCCCTAAGGATGTTGCTTACAGACTCGGCAAGCTCGCTGCTTTTCTCATCCTTAAGAATAAACACCATAATAGTAATTAGCGCTTTCCAAGATATATAAGCATTTCTTTTGCTATTTTAACACGGGCGTTTTGCATAAACCAATGCGAAACAGATATATTAAGCGCCGCGCCTTGCTAAAGCGCAGGTCGCTGAAAGCAGTAGAGTTATAAATACCTTTCAAACCACAAAATCAAGTGTGATGCGATGGAGAGGCCAAAGGTTTACGTTGCAAGCCCTCTTGGTTTTAATGCTATAGGCAGGGTTTACATGAGGAGCTTGCTTTATCCTGCAATAGAAAAATTAGGTTTTGAAATATTAGATCCATGGGCATGGCAGCTGGGCAAAAGCGACAAGGAGATAAACGCTATGAATGAGGTGCCGCTTAGGCTAGAGGACGCACTCGGCCTGGGAAACACAAACATAAAAGAGATAAAGAACTGCAATATAATGGTCGCGGTGCTTGACGGAAGCGATATAGACAGCGGGGTTTCTTCGGAGATTGCGCTGGCTTCTGAGATAGGAAAGCCCGTATTCGGGCTGTATACCGATTTCAGGAAGAAGGGGGATAGCGAACTTGGTATAAATCTGCAGGTCGCAGCATTCATATTCAACTCCGGAGGAGAAGTATATCGCACGCTCGATGAGTTGCTTACTAAACTTTCCGAATTCGGCAAAAGATTTCAAGCCGTTAAAAAGAACATCACAAAAAGCAAGTTATAGGCTTAGTCACGCGCTACGTGGCAGATGAAAGCGTTGGAAAAGCTCACCATATATACTGATGGCGCCTCAAGAGGCAATCCCGGCATAAGCGCCTCGGGCTATGAGATATACGAAAACGGCAAGCTCGTGGCAAGAGACGTTTTCTACAACGGCATAAAGACAAACAACTATGCAGAGTACATAGCAGTAATAAAAGCGCTGGAATGGTGCACCAGGAACAAGGAGCCCAATAGCACAAGCGTAGAGCTTTTTTCCGACAGCACTTTGATAACGGGCCAGCTAGGCAGGGGCTACAAAGTCAAATCAGAGAATATTAAACGCCTGCATCTGAGAGCCTCGAGGTTGGCTTCAAAATTTGCCGAGGTGAAGTTCAACAATGTGCCAAGGGAGAATGCAGGCATACGCAGAGTGGACAGGGAGCTAAACAGGTTCCTCGATGTCGTAGAGAAAGAGGGGTCGCAAGATAATAAGCAAAAATTATAAATATTAGAAAACGTTAGGAGTAATCAATAAAGAATGAGAGCATGGCTGAGGAAGGAGAAGAGCAGAAGACTAAGGAGGAGCAGGCCAAAGAGCACTGGAGGAACGGAAACGCGCTTTTCCAGGAGGGCAGCTTCGAAGAAGCAAAAGCTGCGTATACGAAAGCCATAGAAGTAAATAGAGATTATGCCGATGCTTACTTCAACAGAGCACTCACAGAAAAGGTGCTTAATGAACCGATAAGCGCGATGCACGATCTGGAAAAGGTAATGGAACTGCAACCTGACAGCCATGACGCGCCGTTCCTTATGGGAGATATAGCAGAAGGCAGGAATGACCTCATAGGGGCAAGGTACTGGTATGAAAAATCACTTAACAGCAACCCTAATTTTTCTGAAGCGAAGAAGAAACTGGAAGAGATAGACATGAAGATGCACATAGATGCCAAAAACGACGAAAAAGAGGAAGAGGTGGAGATAAGCCAGCCCAAAAAAGGCGCAAAGTACAAAAACGATAAGGAGGTAAGCGAAAAGGCAGGTGAAAAAGACGTAATAGAAGAAGGACAGATAAAGAAAGTGGCATTTTACAAGTCAAATCTGAAGTTTGACAGTGTAATAGGCTCAAGGAAGGTAAAAGAGTACCTGTATGACAACGTGGTTCTCGCAATACAGCATCCCGAGCTGTTCAAGAAGTATGGGAAGAAGCTTGGGGTTGGGCTCCTTATGTATGGGCCGCCAGGAGTGGGCAAAACCTATATGGTCAACGCCATTGCGGGAGAGGCGGGGGCGAATGTCATAATAGCAAGGATAAACCAGATTGTGGATATGTATACGGGCAACACGGAAAAGAACCTGCATGCGATATTCCAGCAGGCGAGAGATAATACACCCTGTATAATATTTTTCGACGAGCTTGACGCATTAGGCATAAAAAGAGGAGGAGGAAGCCCGCAGGGCGAAAGCTCATCGATAAGGCTCGCGGTAAACCAGTTCCTTACCGAAATGAACGGAGTGGAAGCGAATCCGGAGGGTATATTCGTAATAGGAGCAACGAACCAGCCGTGGGACATAGACCCGGCGCTGAAAAGAAGCGGAAGATTCGGAGACAGCATATATATACCTCCGCCAAAGTACCGCGAGAGGGTTGAGCTTTTCAAGTTTTACACGAGGAACAAGCCAAAGGGAAGGCTAAATTATGGCAGGCTCGCAAGGGCTACAACAGGGTACACGCCTGCGGATATAGAAAGAATATGCGACAAAGCTGCAATGAGGCCGCTGCTGCACGAGCACAAGTACAACAAAGAGAGGAAACTGGACATGTCAGACATGCTTGCGATACTTAAAGACAAGGACATGAGCGGAAGCACGCTGGACGAATGGTACAGCATGGTAAAGAAAGACGTTATAAGCATCACTGAGACGCAGATAGTAGATGGAAAGAAGCAGCAGATAGTAAAAGAGGGAAAGCTTGACCCGCAGGAGAAGATCCTTTACAGGTCCATGATAAAGGATATCAAAAAGAACACTAATGGCACCAAGATATGGCTAAAGAAGGCAACGAGATGGTTTGCCGTGCACTTTTTCTGAAGCATTGCGATGCGGCATTTAGATGGGCCTTAGCCGGGAATCGGACCCGGGCTTGAGGATCCACAGTCCTCCGTGCGGCCATTACACCACTAAGGCCATGTTCAAATGTGCGTGTAATCTTTCTAACAAAAACTAATTTAGCTTTATTGCTGAATAGGTGCCAGGATAGAGCAGACTTCTTACAACTAGAATGCCGTTGCTATTGCTTACCTGCACCTTATCGGGCAATGCCGAAGCCTGCACTGTCTCTAACCATTCAGAAAGCTGCGCTGAGGAGCTGTTCTTCGCTGGCATTGACAGGCCTGCACTGGAAGAAAATGACTCGATTGAAACTATGCTTTCGTAGTAAGCGGAGAGATAGGATTCCTGCGAAGCATATGAAATGTAATGCGCAAGCAGTGCGGAGCACGCGACCAGCATTATAACAGTCGCGTATATTATCGCGCCGAAGAGGGCCATTCAACCACTGCATGCATAAATGCAAACGCTGTAATATGAGAGATTTTGTCTGAACGGAGCACATGCGTAGTAAGAGTGCAGGCAACCGTATCTGGATCCGTACGCAATGCTTGCGTTGCCCGAGCTTAACCTGAAGTAGGAGAGCTTATACGCTTCAGAGATATAAGCAAGCACGGGCAGGCATGCGGAAGAGGGAGAACTGGCGCAGGAGCTCATTGTCTGGTTCCTGTAAACGGTTGCGAAAAAGTCGAAGCCCAGAAAGGGAAACTGCGATGTTCCAGACAGAGAGTAAGAGAGGAATATTGCGGAAGAGACGCCTATGAATGATAGCAGGAGAAGAGATGATACTATCACCTCCAATATTGCAAACTGCCCCTTGAATGTTACGGAGCGCCAATGGGCTTTAATCATATAAGGCATAATCGCACCTATCTCCTTATGTTGATGTTAGAACCGTCAAACACGTATGAAGAGTTTGAATGCGGCGGAGACGCAAAAGACGCAGTAATGTTGCCGAACTCCATCGAAAGAGCGTTGCACGAATACCACAGGCCGGAAGAAGAAGAGACTATGCCGCATGGCGAGCTTGCAGGCTTCGAATTGTAGAGTGCGCTTGACTGCTGATTGTACGAGCTTACGGCCTGCTGTATTGCCGAGAGCTCGCTTCCTCCAACACCAGAATCGTTATAGTAGTTGAGTACGTAGTTAAGATTGTTGTAGGCTTGCATGTATTCGGAATACGCGCTCTGGTTTATCGCTGTATAATTGCTGGATTTATTGAGCAGGTAATAGCTATAATCCTGGCTCGGCACGTAGCCAGCGATTGCGTTCCCCACTATCACGTTGCCTACCTGTGTGCCGTTCACTCCAAATATAGGATTGGAATGGCGCAAGCTTGAAAGCTGCGAGGAGAGGTATTCGCCCGCGGAAGAGTTGTACAGGCTCAACGTTACATTGTATTGATAAGAGGTATTCGTGCCTGCTAAATCCAAGGAGCTTCCGGTAGGGTTCTCATAAACGCAATAGGTAACTGTAGAGCTGCCTGAATTGTAATAGCAGCTTGAAGAGAAGATCCAAAAATACCACTTGGCGTTGCCGCATTCAGACTGCAGGCTGAGCTCTCCGTGGAAAAATCCGGTATAGCTGCAGTGTGACCATTCTGTAAGCTGATAAAGCGCGGGCCCTTGAACCGTGCTGCTCAGTATCGCAAGCGAATGAGGGTACAGCGCCGCGGAGAATACTGCCTGCGATGTGCTTTGGGAAAAACTAGGTGAACCTCCTTGTGCAACGGAGTACAACTGAAAGCTCCTGTTGTAGTAATGCTGGCTTCCGTTGTAGCTCAAGTCCACGCTCACTGTCATGTTCTCTTCCCCAAGCAATGTAGGCACAATATTGAACGGCAATATGCTAACCCCATATACTGCAATGCCAGAGTAACTTGATGGCGAATATATAATCGAGGAGGAGCTGAGATTTGCATACCTGATTACAGCGTTGCTCGCGTACACCGCAACCTGCACTG
>JAKATY010000053.1 GCA_021827955.1 Microcaldota archaeon
ACCCCTCAGCCAGTCAGCAAATCGCTGTCCTAGCGCAGCCTTGTTCTTATCGTTCGAGTTTTCTTTCATGCCAGTACTGCCTACTTCAATTTCCTTAATCGTATGGGTCATATCAATCACAAAGACACGTTGCGCGCTTCCAGATATATATATGTTGTGGAATCCGTCTAGAATCGTGCCCTTTACCAATGCCGTCCACTTCTAAAAATAGATTTTCAAGACAGAAACTAAAGCAACCAGGATTGTTATTGTTCCTCAATCGTGATACGGTAGTCGTGTGCACTGCTCCCGCTCAGACCGGTAAAGAAACTATAAGAGAACTCAAGCCCCAATTCGGGTGATTTATGCTGCAAAATAATTTAGGCGACTGTTGTAGAGAGCCGGAACTGTCATTTATTATTATGCTCTGGGAGAAAATGAGGAAACGAGCTGTCCATGCAGCATGATCTGGCAAGTGCCTTAATCACACTACCTCTATGTTCTGCTCATTGTAGCCCATGTTGACTAGCGCCTTTTTGGCTTCGAGCTTATGGTTCCCCTGCAGCTCGATAAGCCCTTCTTCATAGGTGCCGCCGCAGCCGAGTACCCTCTTGAGGCTCTTTGACGTTCCCTCTATATCGCCAGGAGATATGCCTTCTATTACAGTCAGCATCTTGTCAAACTTGGCTTTCTTTAGATATACCTTTATCCTATTCTCAGTCTCCTTGTCCAAGACATCGCATACGCAGATGTCTTTCGGCAAGCCGCATTTCGGACAGATCTCTGCCATTACTCCTTTACACCTCTTTCTCTAAAAACAGTATTTATGCGCGCTATGCTCTTCTTGATCTCCCTGATTTTGACTACCTTGCTCTGCACGCCTGTAGCGGCGATCTTCCTTTTCTCGGAGAATAGCTCCAGCATCAGCTCGTTGCGCTTCGCCGCGAGCACGTTGTCCTGCATAGCCCTTATTTCTTTGATTCTTATGATAAGCACCTTCGCATTAGCAGTTTATGTCGCACAATATATTTAAACCTTGCTGCTTTTCGGCGGATGCATGCTTCAGAACTCCCAAACTGCTCCAGGAACGATGCATTGCCTTTAAGAAAACCCGTTCCTCTCTCGGCGCCTTTTCAACGCATTTTCAATGCATTGAAGCTATAATGCCGTCTATGACGCCATTTACCCCTATGCCTCCCGTGCTTCTTACCACGAGCCTGTGGCTGAGCACTGGTCTCGCAAGCGCCTTTATATCTTCGATGCTTACCTCGTTCCTGCCCTCTATGAGCGCCTTTGCCTTGCCGCATCTCATGAAGCTTATCTCAGCCCTCGGGCTTCCTCCCATTACGATATGGATATCCCTCCTGCTCGCATTCACTATCTTCGTTATGTATTCGACTATGTCATCGCCCATCGCCACGCCGTCCACCATGCCCTGAAGCCCTATTATGTCGCTCGTGTTAATTACGCTGTTTATCTTTATGCTCTCCCCCTTCTCCTTTATCCTGAGCATCTCCTGCTCCTCTTCCATGCTCGGGTAATCAACCGCTATCCTCATCAAGAACCTGTCGGCCAGCACCTTTGGTATCGAAGTAGTGCCCTCTATGTTGAGGGGGTTCTGCGTAGCAAGCGCTATGAAAGGCTTCGGCAACGGCACCGTCTGATCGCCTATGCTTACCTGCCTCTCCTCCAGCGCTTCTAGCAACGCGGTGGTGGTTTTCGGAGGGGCCCTGTTCAGCTCGTCCACAAGCAGTATATTGGTAAATATGGGCCCCTGCTTAAGCTTTACTTCCCTGTCTTCACCCATGTATGTGTATCCTATTATGTCACGTATGTCAAGGTCCGGCATGCCCTGTATCCTTCCGAATTTCGCTTGAATCGCTTCTGCAAGCGTCTTCGCCATCGTGGTCTTTGCCACTCCGGGCACCCCTTCCAGCAGGACATGGCCGTTGGCGACAAGCGCCACGAACATGAGTTCTATTACCTCTTCCTTGCCCGCTATCCTCTTTTTGACCTCTTTAAGCACGTTTTGGTACGCCTCTTTTGGGTCCACACAAAAACCTTATTAAATTTACCTGTTGGAATATATGCAGGCAAATATTAAATAATAATGCTGCATTCTAGCACAGGATGCATGCAAGATTTCGCCTGCACAGCTGTGGCTATTAGGAGGTGATATTTAATGATAGGAAAAAAGTCAGAGTTCAAGGGCAATGCTCTGATAAAGGAAGTCGAAGAGCTCATAGAAAAGAGGGAAAAAGCAGGGGAGCTCACCTACGAGCAAAAGCGCGCATACGATCATGCGAAAGCGCTTGTGCAGAAGAAGCATTACGACAAGCTTGAGAAGGAGCTCAAGGAGCTGGACATGCTGAGCGATGATGCGATAGCAAAGATCCTGGAAATATTCCCGAAGAGCAAGATACTCCTTTCGCAGCTGCTTATCAAGGAAAAGCGTGTGTTCAGCGAAGAGGACAAGGACAAGATACTTTCGATTTTGAATAAGGCGTAAGGCGCCATGCCGAAACGCCGCCATGCATTGCGGGATTGGGGGTGAAAAGAATGGAGGGAACGGAAGGGCAACAGGAGAAGCGAGAAGAGTATGCAAGAGTCATAGACTTCATGTCTAGTGGCAAGGCGTTCTCCAATAGATCCGAGCCTGTTGCGCAGCTTGTAGGAGAGGAATGGTTTACCCTTCTGGAAGCACAGCCCAGGGAGACTATAGCGCTACAGCTCGCAGAGCGGGTTTACATAGGAAGAGAGGAAAGGGACAAAATATATCTCATAAAGGGCAGGATAAGCTACGAGGACCTTACCCAAACCGCAAAGAACGAACTGCCTACGGTGGTAATGCAGATAATCATGGACAACGAGCACAGATTCATCGAGGTGTTCAACAAATCGGGGCCATTAAACATACGCGAGCACACGCTCGAGCTTCTTCCGGGCATAGGCAAGAAGCACCTCGTCTCCATACTTGATGCACGCGACAGGAAGCCGTTCGAGAGCTTTGCTGACTTGAAGGGCAGGGTGCCATTGCTGCAGGATCCAGCGAAGCTGCTGCGAGACAGGATAATAAGTGAGCTCATGGGAGCAGAACGCTTCTACATGTTCGTGAAGCCTTACAGGAAAAGAATCTGATCCATTCAAAGCAACTATTTATCATAGTATTACGACGAACTGCATGCCGTACTTCACGAATTCACGAGATTGAAGTGCAAGCGAAAGCGGCAAGTAACTGCTGCTGCATCCAAAAAGAGAAAATCCTCACACTTTTTCGAGGTGCAACGAGGGCACTACAAGCTTTCTTTTTGCGTTCATCACATTTACCTCTACTATATACGCCTCGCCGCGCTGCCCCACTACTTCCCCTATTTTGCCCTTGTATCTAGGGTGCGGTATATTCCTGTAGCTGCCTTTCGGCACTATCGCCACTTTATCTCCTATGCTGAACTTTTTCAGCTGGCTTCCGGTATTAAGGCTCGATGGCCTGTGGTGCCTGGATATGTTCCTTGTTCTCCTCGAAAGCATGCCTTTGGATTTCATTGTCATTTCAATCTCCTGAAAAATATCATGTCTGCGGAGCGGCTGCGCCTTTCGTCGGCTCTCCTCGGACCGCAATATGGATTATGCAGCATAACCTATTTAATAGTTCATTTGCAAATCCTTTTCAGGCAGGAATGCCGGCACGGTCGCATGCGCGCCTTTCCTGCAGAACTTAAAACGTGTTGCAAATGGCTGAAAGAGTTTCTACACCGCACAAAAGGGTCACGCTAAAGCCCACTTACCATGTCGTGAACATAGTGGCCAACGCCGACCTCAACACATATCTGGATCTTTATGGGCTTGCAAGCATGTCGCATGACGTGGATTACGAGCCGGAGCAGTTTCCGGGAGCCATACTGAAGGTCTATAATCCAAAGGCGGCATTGCTGCTATTCAAGAACGGCAAAATGATATGCACCGGAGCGCGCACTATCTCTGACGTAAAGAAAGCGATAGCCGAGGCTGTGGATCTAATCAAAAAATACAAGAAGCAGGCAGGAAGGTAATTTTTTTGCATTTTGGCATATACGTTAATAACCAAGAATTACCAAAAAATATTTATATAGATATGTATAAGATACTACCACGGATTTTTACGCTGTTTCTGTAAAAACCCTATTCTCATCCACCCAAGGCGTATGCTTTGCATACGCCTTATATTTTAAGCCCTTTAGCCTGGGCTTTCAACCTTTTTCTTCTGTGCGAAAACGAGGTATCCCGTGTGCCATACTCTTTTGTGGAGGGCCTCATGCCTTCTTCTCTTACCAGCATATCCCGCACTATGCTCTCCAGTACCATTATATCAGAAAACTTGTATCTGTTGAGCTCCTTCACAAATGCCTTTACCTGCTCCATGTGGGGCAGATAGCCGAATATGAAGCCGCCAGCCTTGAGCGCTTTGTAGGCCTTCCCAACTACCTTGTCCGATTCTGGCATGTCGAGGCTTACCAGATCGATGTCCTTCTCCTTTATGCCCTTTTTGATGTCTCTGTTTACTATCTCAAGGTTTTCTACCCCCTCTCTCTTGGCATTCGTCTCTGCTATCTTTATGAACTCCTCCCTTACCTCATAGCTTATGACCTTCTTGCAGATTTTTGCGAGAGATACGGCAAGCCAGCCGCTTCCCGTGCCCGCGTCAACGCAAACGCTTTCCTTGTTTACCCCCGCGTATGCGATTACCATCCCTATGTCCTTTGGCAGCATTACCTGGGGACCTCTTTTTAGCCTTCTATAATGCTCAGGAAGGAATACTGTTGTCATGCTTTCGCCTTCTTTCCCCTTGCTTTTGCTGCTTTTTTGGGCTTGGCCTTGCTGGCCTCTGCTGTCTTCTCAACCCTTGAAACAGCATTTGCTTCCATATCCTTGTTCACGGGTATTTTTCCTTTCTCCCTTTTTTTGACCGTCTTGGCTTTGATGCGCGTTTCTACGCCTCTGCGGGGTGCAGCGGATTTGCCTGCCGCATTCTCCTGTGTCTTGCCCTCCGCTTCTTGCAGAGCCTTGCCTTCCTTGCACTTGGGGTTAAGGTCCGTTTCAAAGACGCCTCCCCTGCCCAACAATACCTTTACTATTGGCGCTCCGCATATCTTGCAGGTCTTGCCTGTAGCCACGACTTTGGCATGCTGCGGCAGCGGATAGGTGTTAGTGCATTTTGGATAATTGCTGCATCCAACGAACTGCTTGCCTATTCTTGACCTCCTTATTATAAGATCCCCTCCGTCCACGGGGCACTTGCCCAGCACCTCCTGCTTTGGCAGCGCCTCTATGCTGCTTTTCATCTCTTCGGCTATCTTTGACATGTTCTTGTCGAAAAGCTTAAGCGCTTCAAGCAGCAGCCTCTTGCCCTCGTTTATGACCTCTTCCTCGCTCTTCTCGTTTTTCGCTATCTTTTCCATGTCTTCCTCAAGTGCCTTGGTAGTGCCTTCGTCAACGATCATCTCACAGTTGTCATTCAGCGCCTTATAAACTGTCATGCCGAGGCTCGTCACCCTTATGCTGCCTCCCTCTATGTACTTCCTCTTGAAGAGCGTGTCAACTATCTGCGCCCGCGTGGCTTTCGTCCCGAGCCCTTTCCTCTCCAGCTCTGCTATTACGCTTGCTTTTGTATACCTTCTTGGCGGCTGCGTCTGCAGCTCTCTCATCTCCACGTTTTCAGCACTGACTCTTTCACCATTCTTGAATCTCGGGAGCTCCTTCTCTTCGACCTTCGCGTACTTGTAGATATCAATCCAATTTCTTTCGAGCAGCATCTTTCCTGACGTGCTGTATCTTTCCTGGCCGAACGTCGCTATCACTTTTGATGTCGCAACGCGCGCAGGCTTGGCAAAGCAGGCAAGGAATCTCCTTGTTATAAGGTCATAAATCATGCTCTCCTGCTTGCCCAGGCCTTTCGGCATTACGCCTGTTGGGAATATTGCAGGATGCGCCTCGTCATATTTTGCACCCTCTCTCGGTCTGAACCTCTTCTCATTTATGAGCATTTCCGCATCCTTTGCATAATCCGGATTATGCGAAAGTTCCGTGATTATCTGGGGAAGATTTAGTATCGCCGGAAGCTTCTGCGAGGATGTTCTTGGATAGGAGATGAAAGACCTTTCGTATAGCGTTTGCGCTATTGCCAGCGTTATCGAAGGGTCTATAT
>JAKATY010000043.1 GCA_021827955.1 Microcaldota archaeon
CATGCATGTCTGCGAAAGTTGGTGACAGGGTGCTTATATCAGAATCCAGGAGACTTAGCAAGACAAAGTCCTTTGTTGTTACAAAAGTGCTTGAAAGGGAATCCAAATGACCGGTACTGCAACCCACGTTTCAAAGACCCTTGTGCCAGGAACCGTCCTTACCTGTGCCGATAACAGCGGTGCAAAGACCGTGATGATAATAAATAAGGTAGGCAAAGGCGGAGGCGGCAGGCGCGGCAAGCTAGCAGCAAGCGGCTTGGGTGACATAATAACGGGAAGCGTCAAATCCGGCTCTCCTGATTACATAAAGAAAAAGGTCCAAGCTCTTATAATAAGGCAAAAGAGGCCCATACGCAGGCCAAATGGCATGCGAATCATATTTGAGGATAATGCATGCATTCTCGTAAAGGAGGGCAATCTGCCTATAGGCACAGAGGTAAAGGGGCCTATGGCCAGGGAGATCGTCGAAATGTACATAAAGATGGCCGGTATAGCCTCAAGAGTAGTATGACACGTGTATTGCAAGTGGTCTTATGATTAAATCTTCAAAAAGGAGGGCGCAGCGCGCATTTAGATATGCCGCATCCCTGAATTTGAGGCAGCATTTCGCTCATGCGCATGTAGACAAATCTCTCAGGTCAAGGTTGGGCATAAGTCTAAGAAGCGCCAGGGTCGCAAAGGGCGACACCGTAAAAGTAATGGCCGGAAAGAACAAGGGAAAGACCGGCAAGGTCACACAGGTAGATCTAGGCAGGGGTATTATATACGTAGAATCTCTGGTGCGCAAGAACGCAAGAGGCAAGGAAAGAAATATACCTATAGCTCCTAGTAACGTCTATATACTAGATTTTGACACCTCGAGCTACAAGGGCAGGCTTGAAAGGCTAAAGAAAGTTGCACAGGTGCCAAAGCAAAAACAGTGATATTTTATGGGATCAAAAGGAAATAGCAGACATATAAAAAGCCTGAATGCGCCGCTCTATTTCGGCACGCCCCACAAGGAGTCCAAATACGTAGTAAAGCCTAATGCGGGCAGGCATAATCTCTCTGAATCTGTGGCGCTGCTTCTTGCGATACGCAAGCTCAACCCCGAAAGCAGAAATCGAGAGCTCTACAGGCTCATAAAAGGCGGGGAAGTAGAAGTGAATGGCCAAAAAGTCACCGAACCAAAATTCCCAATCGGTATAAACGACGTGGTAAGTTTCAAAAATTCAGGCAAGAAGTTCACACTTTCTATAAACAAGCAGGGCAAGACTGAACTCGTGGAAGGCGATTCCGAGTTCTCTCAGCTGTATAAAGTAGTGGGAAAATACAAGCAGAAGGGCAGCAAGATAATGATAAGATTGCATGATGGCAGGATAACCGAAGGAAAAAACGATGTCTCCGTGAACGATTCCGTGAAAATAAGCAACGGCAAGATAGAAAAGCACATAAAGATGGCCGAGGGCGCACGCTGTTTTGTGTTCCATGGAAATCACGTCGGATCTAAAGGTACAATAAGGAAGATATCCCCGGGCACTAAGACCATAGGGAAAGCCGTTACCATAGAAAGCGAATCCGGAAGCAATTCGCACGAGACTTTCGAGACGCTGATGCGAAATATAATGGTAATATGAAGTACGCGTGCAGCGTTCATCGATCAACAATGAAAAACATATATAAAAAAGAATGATTTTTATGGCAGAGCAGACATCCGGAAAGGCAGAAAATCAAAGCACTTCAGTCAAGGGCAGCAAAGCAAAGCCTTCTTCCAACATAATGAGGGATATAAAAATAAACAAAGTCGTAATAAACATGGGCACTGGCAGCGATGATCAAAAGCAGGCAAGCGCCGTGTCGTTGCTTGAAAGGCTTACGGGTTCAAAACCTGCGGCTTCAATATCGAGGCACAGGCTCCCAGAATTCAAGATAGCAAAAGGCCAGAAGATAGGCGCCTTTGTATCACTGCGCGGCGCAAAGGCTGAGGACACCCTTAGGCGCCTTTTCGGGGCTGTGGACAACAAGCTCTCGAAGAAGCAGGTTGTTGATAATGCCGTAAACTTCGGAATCAAGGAGTATATAGACATCAGCGGTATCAAGTACGATCCGAAATTGGGCATGCTTGGTATGAACGTTAACGTGGCGTTCAGCAGGCCAGGAATGCGGGTGCGAGAAAGGAAGCGCGCAAGAAGCAATACCGCAAAGCGCCACTCTCTTGTCGCAAGGGAAGAAATAATATCCTTTCTGCAGAAGAATTTCAAGGTTAGCGTGGAATGATATTCATGAAAATTAAAAACGAGGAAAAATTCAAAGGAAAAGGCATAAGAAGGTGCAGGATCTGCGGAACTTCGCGCGGCCTTATACGGTCTCACGGCCTATACATATGCAGGAGGTGCTTCAGGGAAGTGGCGAAGGACCTCGGTTTCAAGAAATATGGGTAATTAAATGAATACGCTTGCAGATGCGCTTAACAAGATAAAGACGAACGAAAGGATAGGTAGAGAAAGCTGCCTTCTCCATTCAACCAAGTTTGTCAAGTCTGTGCTCTCAATACTGCAGCGCGAGGGGTACATCAGGGCTTTCGAGGAGCAAAGCGCTTCAGGCAAGAAGTTCCTCAAGGTAAGCCTTGCAAACAAGATAAACGACATAGGGGTCGTGGTGCCGCGGTATCCAGTGAGCAAAAACGAACTGCTGAAATACGAATCAACTTATCTTCCAAGCAAGAACTTTGGCATATTGATATATTCCACCTCGCAGGGCATGCTTTCGAGCAAGGAGATAAAGGAGAAAGGCATAGGCGGCAGGCTCATAGCTTATGTATACTGATGTTTATTCGCAAGAAATAATGATGTATATGAAAGGTAAAGCAGAAGACAAAATCGCAGAGTCGAAGGTCGAAGCCAGCGCAAGCGCCAAGAAGGCAAAGAAGCCAGAAGCGGCATATGAGGATATAGAGATACCCGCAGGCGTGGAGATGCAAATAAGCGGCAACGAGATAAAGATAAACGGCCCGCTTGGAGCAAATTCAAGGACTTTCAACAGCTCGCTTCTCACAGTTTCAAAGCAGGGCAGCAAGCTGCACATAGAAACGTCCAAAACCAAGAACCTCGCTAAAAAGGCGTCGTATGCTGTAGGTTCTCTTGCAAAGGAGTTGCAAAACGATGTAGACGGCGTGAGGAATTATTTCGAGATACGCATGGAAACGGTATTCATGCATTTTCCTGTAAACCTAGAGGCAAAGAACGGGGTATTCACGATAAAGAACTTGTTCGGCGAAAGAAAACCCAGAACAGCAAGGATAGTCGGTTCTACGAAGATCGAGGTAAAAGATAAGAGCGTGCGCCTGTACGGCACAAAGCTTGATGATGTTTCGCAGACTGCCGCAAACATAAGACAGGCATGCAAGATCGTAAACAAAGACGACCGCGTTTTTCAGGACGGCGTATATTACTCGCTTGAATGAAGAATGGAAAATATGCAGGAAATTATTATGATAAAAAAAGTGCATCCGAAATTCAATATTCCAAATTATGGGGCTAAGCAAAGGGGCCGCGTGAAGAACCGTTGGAGGAAGCAGATGGGCGAAGACAACAAAAAGAGGATAAAGAAAGCTTTCGCCGGAGCCGAACCGACAATAGGTTATAAGAATCCCGCGCAGCTTTCCGGAATCCGTGCAAATGGCAGAAGGATTATATTAGTGCACAATGTAGACGAACTGAGGTCCGCAATCTCTGCATACTCCAAGAACGAGATAGATATAACGATTTCGGGCCCTGTAGGGAGGAAAAAGAGGATTGAGCTGACAAATCTTGCAAGCTCGCAGGGATTCAATCTTACAAACGGTGCTAGAAAATGAGCGTTAAATTCGTAAGGCGTGCAGCGTCATACATAATGGGCAGAGGAGAGAGTGCCATAAGGATAAAGCCCGATGCGGTTGCCGATGCGAAAAAGGCGCTAACTAAGGAAGACGTGCGCGAACTCATAAAAAAGGGCAGCATATACGCAATAAAAGAGAAGAAGAATATTAGCATATATGGCAAGCTCCTTCAAGAAAAGAAAAGTGAAGGCAGATCAAGGGGCCCAGGAAGCAGGCGCGGCACCCACAAAGCGCGCACAGGCATAACCTATCCCAAACGGGTAAGGGGCCAGAGGCGCATACTCAAGGCGCTCAAGAGCGAAGGCACTATAAATAACAGTACGTTCAAATCCCTTTATGCTTTGGTAAAAGGAGGAACATTTGCAAGCAAGGTGACACTTCTTAACCACATAAGGAGTGTAGGGGTAAGCATAGATGACGCAAAGTTTGAGAAATTGAGGCACCTATAAACGGAATGGTACGATGGCAGGTATAAAGCTTATCAAAAAAAGAAGGAAGTCCGCGCTGACAAATTACAAACGCAGGATCACGCTGCTAAAAAGCGGCCTTGACAGGGTAGTGGTAAGAAAAAGCAACAGGTCTGTAACGGTGCAGGTTGCAAAGTTCGACCAAAAGGGGGACATAATACTTGCCACTGCGCATTCGTCAGAGCTGAAGCAGATGGGTTGGGAGCCCAGGGCCAATGTGCCTACGGCATATCTTACCGGGTACCTGCTTGCACAGAAGACAAAGCAATTGGGTTTGAAGGAGTGCATATTAGATATAGGACTTTACAAACCCATAAAGTCCTCTATTGCATTTTCAGCCGCAAAGGGCTGCACAGACAACGGCATGAAAATACTTGGCTCATTTGAAGTGGATCAATCGAGGCTGAACGGCACGCACATAAGCACATATGCAAAGTCCGCGGCGCAAGATCCAAAGCAGTTTTCCTCTTATAAGAAGTCTAATTTCGACCTGTCGAAAATGAATGAGGTATTTGAAGAAGTTAAAAAGAAGATAGCATCAAAGTGATTTGTTGAACAACAGAAGAAGGAGAGAAGCGGAGCAAAGTGCACCGTTTAACGTTGAAGCCTGGTCTCCACTTACCGAGCTCGGCAAAAAGGTCAAGGCTCACGAAGTTACTTCGATAGAGCAGATATTTTCAATGGGCAAGAAGATAGAAGAGACGGAGATAGTCGATGCTCTTTTACCCAATATCAAAAACGAGGTAATAGAGATAGCCAGCGTGCAGAGGATGACAAAGAACAGCAGGAAGCAGAAGTTCAGGGTTACTGCAATAGTAGGGGATTCCAATGGCCATGTGGGTGTCGGGTCAGGCAAGGATGCAGAAGTAAAAGCCGCAATAGAAAGCGCAGTAAAAGATGCTAAGAAGAACGTAATTCCATTGCTTCTTGGCTGCGGATCTTGGCAATGCAACTGCGGCACACAGCATAGCATCCCGTTCGCAGTAAAAGGCAGGAGCGGAGGTGTAGATGTTGTGCTCAAGCCAGCTCCAAGAGGCACCGGAGTTGTTGCAAGCGCTCCGATAAAGAAGATGCTGGTCCTTGCAGGCGTGAAAGACATCTGGAGCTCATCAAGAGGACACACAAAAGCAAGATATAATACGCTTATGGCGGTATACAATGCCATACAGAATATGCTGAGCATGAAAAATATCGAGTAAACGGCAGTTGTTGTATTTAGATAAAATGCACAATTGCAAACTTATAAAGAGATTGTATTTCTTTAAATTGGTGCTTATTAAAAGGTAGATGCAATGAAAGTGTACGTTGACAAGCCGAAATGCACCGGTTGTTCGCACTGCCACGATGTATGCCCTGTAAGTGTATTCGAGATGGTGCCGATAGATGCGCCAGCTGAAAAGATAAATGCCGATGTTGCTCCTCCGGAAGAGCAATGGAAGGGTCAAAACGATCCAGCCGTATATCAGAAGTGGAACGGCGTAAATGACGGTCACAACCATTACAAAGAAAAATCGGTTGCCGTAAACGGCGAAGCCTGTATACTGTGCCAAGCATGCCTTATAGAGTGCGAAGGCGAGTGCATAACGATAATAGATGATGCAGGAACCAAGTACAAGTCAATATACAAGTAAGGCAACAAAAGGACAAATGAAAATATTTTCAACAGCGCGCATCTTCCCGCGCTGCTGTTTCTTTTTTTATCAAATTTTTAACTCACATATTTATTAGTTGAAACCTAATTCTATCTGCGCATTGCCGCGCCTTATTGTGCCTTCCGTGTTTTTCATAGCAGAATAGGACGTTGCATGCCGTGTGCAA
>JAKATY010000029.1 GCA_021827955.1 Microcaldota archaeon
TTGAAGAAAGCTATTCCCCGCTTGAGCCGTCGCCGTCGTTGTGAAACCTTAGCACTATTGGCGAACCGCTCGCCAAGCTCCTTATGACTCTCTCAGCAGCGGAAAACATCTCCTTTCGCATTTTCTCCGTTACACTGTCGAACTGAGTTATGCCGACTTTGAGCAGATTTTTTGAGAGGTTCGCTGAGACGAACCGGCTTATCGCATTTGAACACGCCTGGGCATCTCCGGCAGCCGCATCTTGCACGGAGATGTGCACGCTGCCATCGCCGCGAACCTCTTCCTGAAATTCTACTGAATCATAGAGATTGAGAACCTTGTCGCTGCTTGCGACTACAACGGAATCGCCGATTATCGTGTAAATGTTATCGCTCGAGAGGGAGCGCCTTACAGAAGATACAACGCCTTTCATTAGATCACATGAGATAAAGCTTTTCTGCAAAAACATTCAAATAGGTAGAGGGCTTGAGCGGCTCCAATCATTGCCTTCTGCTGGAACGAGGGCGTCTATGATGTGCTGTTTATGTTGCCCGCGGCGAGCAGGCATGCCGACTGTGCCGTTGCATTTTGTATGTAATCGCAGTATGAAGAATCGCCATATGTTCTCGCGATCGCCTCTACGCAGGAATACGAGAAGACTGTGCTGCTCATGTTCAGGCAAATGCCTACATTCTGGTCCTTTATCGCCATGCTTGTTTCGATTCCGGCTTCGCAGTAGCTTTTCAAATAGCTTGGAGCGCTGCTGCACATGGCGCTTACGTTGATTGCACTTGAATTCAGAGTAGAGTTGATGCTTACGTTGGATTGCGCTGCCTTTACGGCGTATGCGCAGGTAGCTGACAGGCTCCCTCCGACAAAACCGCATAGGCTCGAATTCTTCATATTTACCGCAAGGCCATAGTAGCAGACGCTGCGTGGCGTTGCGTTCATTATGTAATAGTAAAGAGGCAAAGTGATACTGTAGCTGGAAGAGGCCTGCGGACCTGGGCCTTGCAAGGACATGAGATACAGCAAAGTGGCATTCTGCTCATTTGGGAGAAAGCTGCAGTACGAAGCGTTATGGCGGGCGTTTGCCGAATTGTAATAATACATGTCTGAACACGTATTTCTCAGCGATTCGTTCTCTATTCCGCTGCAATAAGAGAGGCTTTGGAAGCCCAGCTTCTGCGCTATCGAATAAATGCACTCTGAACGGTAGCTGCTGTTCTGCAGAAGCCCGCATCCGTTGAGGCTGTCGCTGGAATAGCTGACATTGTATATGCATGTGCTATAATACGGACTCGAGCTGTTTATTGCGCCGCACGACACAAGACTGTTTGAAGCTTCTGCAAAACCAGCAAGGCACGCATCCCTGCTTTGCCCTAAAGCGTAATTGCAAACAGAGACGTTGCCGGTAGAAAGCGCAAGGTTTTGCAGGCATTGCTGCTTGCTCTGTGGCAGAAGTATAGATGTGCAATCGCGCAAAACCGATTTATGGAGCACAAAAGACTGCAGTCCCAGTATTATCAACGCTGCGGCTAGGAGAAGTACTGCAATCCCCGAATACAGTATCTTTTTGTCCCTGTCTGTTAGGACAACTTTTACTCTTGACATTTTGTAACGCCGGTTTTTTCTACAGGCAAAACGAATAGGCCGATCGTGCATTGCGCCGCGAACTCCGTCATCCTGTTTTACACGCACAGGCTAACAAAGCACCTTCTGGAGCACATTATTACTGCAAGGAATAAACCTTGAAGCCCTCAGGAGTTATTTCGTAGGGCACCAGCGACCAGCTATGATTAGATCCTCTCAGCTTCACGACTTCCACCCCAAGGGATCTTCTGTCTTCCTGCTCCATCTGGTACATTGCTATTATTCCGTCAAATATGAAGAATTCCTGGCTGAACTTCAGATCCTTCCTTTCAGAAGACACCATTTCTGCGGTAAGCACGCTGGTCACGCCAAGCCTCCTCATGTTTGTTGTGAGCGCAATCATAGACTTCCTATAGAGCAGCTTGTCACTTATAAGCAGCTTAAGCAGTGAAATAGAATCTATCGCAACGAGTTTTGAATTGTTAGATTGGACTATTGATTCTATGTCTGATACTATATTTCCGAAAGAATAGCTTTCTGAATCGCTGCTCGCCTGTATGCGGGTAGCTGCATCTTCGCCGTCTACAATAAGCAGGTTTTTCGCTATAAGATCATCAATATCTGAAAACGCAGGAAAGGCATTCTTGAAGTTCTTAAGCACCACTTTAGGCTCTAGATCAAGCGCTATGAATGAAGAAGGAATGCCCCTTTTTGCTGCCTGGTAAAGTATCTCCATGCTCAAAAGGGTTTTCCCTGAACCTGGGCCTCCGGCAATTATTATCTGGTCCATTTTTGGCAGCCCGCCGTCGACCAGCTGGTCCAACCCTTCTACCCCTGTGCTTACCCTTTCCACTTCAGACATGTTAATCCCGATACGAGAGCAGTTACATTTATCTTTCTTAAAGCATATTTATAAACTTGTAGGTTGAAATACCAACTGCGCACAAAGGCCAGGCAGAGATTTTGTATTTGTGTGCTTTTATCGGGTAATTTTTAAGGCATAAAAAGAACTTTTGCCGATGGTGACATGAAGAAGAGGGTAGTTTATTCAGGTATAATAGTGCTTGTAATAGGCATAGTGGTGCTTTTGGTCTCAGGGAACCTGGCACATTCGATACTTCCTGTTACGCAATACAATGTATCAGTAGGCAAGGGAAGCTATACTGAGATGTCAACCAATATTACAAACTCTTCGCGCTTTTTTATGATATTCGAATCGAAGGAGTATACGAACCTTTACCTGTTTAGCTCCAGCGCCTATTCCAAGTGGCAGGCATACATAACAGGAAATAAGAACGCCAGCGGGCTTTTGAAAGCACAGCAGTTGGAAGGAAATGGAACAGAAGCAATATTCGCCAACGTTGTAATCGCAACCTTTCCGGAAGTAGTGAATAAGACAAGCTCGGCATCGTATAGCACAAACATTTCGAAGATTTTCCCTGGAGAGTATTATATTGTTATAGATAACACAAACGGCAGCAAATCTAGCTCAATGAGCTTTAACGCGACGGTGCTCCTGCCCGAAGCAGGCTACCTTTCAGGAAAGATAAGCGGCAGCTCATCGTTGACCGAATTGGCTGTGCTCGGCCTCGTCATGATAGCGTTGTTCATATTGGGGCTCGTGCTTGTGATATACGGACTGATATCAAAGCCGAAAACAGGCATTGGCACCCTGAACATAAACCCTTCTGACAGGGTAAGCAACGAATACGTGGACGAGCTTTACAAAGGGATAGGAAAGGGCAAAAAAGGAAAGAACAAAGGTAACAGCTGAGACTATGCGCAAGCCGGTGTCAAGGTTTTTGACGCGCTTTTCGGAAGGGCGCAAGTATATTAAGGTTTCGACTGCATTCATTAATGTAAAACAGTATTGCGATGGCTGATGACAATGGATAACATACGTGAACTTGTCGCTGGAGAGATAGCGCTTTCTGACAGCCCCGGAAGCGTGATGAAAAAATGGAGATCGCTCTTCGGCATAACGCAGGCAGAGCTCTCAAAGCACATAAAGATTTCTGCATCTACAATAAGCGATTATGAGAGCAATAGGAGGCTTAGTCCTGGCGTTGGAGTAATAAGGAGATTTGTCGATGCGCTGTTTGTGATAGATGAGGAGCATGGCGGCACTGTTGCAAAAAGCCTGGAGAAGTTCTCACAGGATAACAAGAAGGAAACACCCTTCTACAATATTTACGACTTCACTACGCCGATAAGCGGCACAGACTTCAACAGGATAATAGAAGGAAAGATCGTTGTAAACCAGAGCTACCTTGACTCTATACAGATTTTCGGTTACACGGAGATAGACAGCCTCAGGGTAATACTGGAGCTGCAGCCCGCCGACTATCCAAAGCTTTTCGGCTCCACTACAGAAAGGGCTTTCCTGTTCAAGCAAGTAAGCACCGGAAGGAGCCCCATGGTAGTAATAAGAGTAGCCCCCATAAAGCCGAAACTTGTGGTGCTGCACGACATAAACAATGTTGACAAGCTTGCGATAAGACTTGCACAGGTAGAGAAGATACCGCTTATAACTACCAAGCTTGATATAGAAGAGATAAGGGAAAGACTGAAAAAAGTTTGATTCCTTCTTAGCCTGTTCTGGATTTAACTCCGCGAAAGCCGCTGCTTGCTTGTCATCCCCATACGTCAGCCTTTATCCTGTCTTCACCTATACCTATAGCGGTGCAGACATCATGCATCGCCTTGGTGAAGTTGAGAGGCCCGCATATGTAGACTTTTCGCTCAGCAAAATCTGGAGCATATTTTTTTACAGTATCCGTGCTTATATGGCCTTTTTCTCCAGTCCAGCCGTCTCCTTCCTGCGGCCTTGTTACGGTGACAACAGTCTTGAGCTTTATCTTGCTTTCCAGATCTGCAAGCTCCTGCTTCCTTATTATCTCATTCGGAAACCTTACGCTGTAAATCAGCACAATATCGTTGTCGGAATGCAGATCGTTAACATAACGAAGCATTGACATCATCGGCGCGAGGCCCGTGCCTCCTGCTATGAAAAGCACCTTTTTATCCTCTTGCGGTATGAACCGGAATTGGCCGTATGGTCCTGTCATGTAGTACGTCTCACCCACTTTCGCGGTATCCAAATGGGAGGTGAACCTGCCGTGTATCATGTGTATGAAGAATTCGAGCGTGTCGCTGTTAGGCGCAGAAGCGATTGAAAACGCTCTCGCTATCTTCTCGTTTGTTTCAGGATTTGAATAGGTTATCATTACGAACATGCCGGGATCAAAACCCAGTTTTGTAGAATCGCTCGCCTTGAATCTGAATATGTCAACGTCAGGAGTCTCGTGTATTATCTCTGATATTACATATGGCTTTTGGATTATTGTAGCAGGTGTCGGAGGCATAAAATCACTTTTTATTGCATTAAATTTTGCGCGAAAATATATGCTACCTAACTTTTTATATGTTCCTGTTAAACAGTCTGTTTTCCTGGAAATTTTTCATGAAGTTTATAGCCCTGCGAGATTCTTAAGCACGGCATAGAATTCGCTTGCATGAGTATAGTGGGAGGTGTGGCCTGCTCCTGCTATTATGCTAAGTGTGCTGCCACGTATCCCTTTTAGCAAGTATTCAGCGTATTTTGGGTCCACTACTTCGTCGTCTTCGCCCCAGACAAGCGCGCACGGTGTGCTTATCCTTGAAAGAAGTTCCATGGAGAGCTGATATTTAACTGCGAAATCCTCGTTTAGTATGCTCTCCATGACGTAATCCTTATTGTCATTCATGTTCAGGAGCTGCTTCAGCATCCGTGATTTGTACTCTTGCACGGTATCGCTGCTTATTATGTAGTCGAACTGTTCCTTTATGCCGGCTGAATCCTCAAGCAAAATTCCCGTAAGTTCGTGAAACATTGAAGCATAGTATGCTGCAATCCAGCCTCCGTACGAATGTCCAACAACAATAGAATCCAACATCTTCCTGGCCGAAAGAAATTCGCGGAGAGCTTCGGCCTGCATCCCTACAGTGTAATCTGTTTTTGGTGCATCAGACATGCCATGACCCAGAAGATCAAGCAGGTCTACACCTACCCTTTCTGGCATTAGCTCCACAGTTTTTTTCCATACTCTAGAGTTAGCCCCCACCCCGTGCAGGAATACGAAATTCTTTGACACTGCGATGTTAGACGGGGCATGATGTAGAAAGTAGATGCTGCCTTTCGAAGTCGTTTGGATCAATGGAACGAAGTCCTTTTCTATGTCCATCGCAGAATCACTGCTTTTTACCGTAGAAGAAGTGTATCGGGGCGCCAATCGCCGCCTCTGCGGCTTCCTGGACAGCCTCGCTGTACGTCGGATGGGGGT
>JAKATY010000015.1 GCA_021827955.1 Microcaldota archaeon
TCTTGCTACAAGTAAAGCTAAATAAATTCCTGCGCAAAGTTAAGCTGCGAAAAAGTTTTGCTCTGATCGTCTAGCCCGGTCAAGGACGCGAGCCTCTCACGCTCGAAACCTGGGTTCAAATCCCAGCCAGAGCATTTGAGAATTAGGTACGGGCGTCTAAGCCTCTCCTAGACTTAAAGCCAAAGCGCAATCTCTTTAGTCCTGATAAAAACCTATTGCTACAGTTTTAGAACACAGGACATGTCCTTAAAACTGTTCTGTACCGCATTTACGACACAGCCCCGAAGGTTACGCTGGGCATTACTCCGTTGGGCGGGTAGGCACGTGCTACCATTAAAGCCCAATATGTTACATCTGATGTTGAACCAGAGTAAGGAAACAACTCTATGGCGTTAAAACTAGTGTATGTAGTGTCTGAGCCAGTGACTTTGGTAGATGATGAGCTTACGTCAAGAGTGTTCTGCCACGGTTCTACCCAACCAGTCATAGAGCCTCCTGAAACATATTGGAACTCCAAGGCATACCAAGTGCTCGCTGATTGAGAGTAAGAGGGGTTAGATATTTCAGTCAAGGAAGTTCCTGTTGTTTTAAACAGTTCAAAATTCGCATTAAAATTGTCTCCTGGGTCAACAACATATCCATCCCACTCTCCTGCTGTAGTAGAACCTGCCCCAATGCCAACATCATAGCTTTGTGCATTTGTCTTGACCCATGTTGTAATTATAAAGCTTGATGGCAGAGTGGAAGCCAAATTAATAAAAGCAAGCTCTTGTCCAGTAGTTCCTGTCCATGTAAGCAAAGGTTGGCTTGCTCCAGTAGGTCCTGTTGCTGTTGTTATGCTGTAATAAGATGTTCCTAAATGCGATGAGGATATGGGGTTGCTTTGCATATTAAAGTAAGCCAAGAACACGCTTGCCCCATCGTCGTATTCAGCGTAGGTTGAGCTGAGCTGTGGGGCTTCGCCTATGCCTGTTGTCCCTGAGCTTGAGAGGAGGTTTGTGCTGGCACTTGCAAAACCCAAATAAACTGTTATCGAGTTGGAAGCTGGCACTCCGTTGGCCAAGTTTAACCACACGGTAATCGTGCCGCTGGAATTGCTCTCTATCCATGCTGGTATTACGCTTCCGCTCCCAGTGAAGAATTCAAAATTTGCGATATTGCCGTTGTAGGTAAGATAATTGGAATAACTAGATTCTGAGAACTGCACCATCTGCTGGAACGGTGCCGGTGTTGCTGCGGTCTGGGAGTTTGTTATTGTGATCGGCACGTACGTCAATATTCCTGAAGGCACAGTTGAAGGTTTTGGCTGCAAGACTGCTACAGTTGAACTCGCCTTTACCGTAAGTGTTGCGATTTCAACGTTTTGTGTTACTCCATACTCGCTATAACTCATGTATAGGTATCCTGATAATGGAGTACCAAGAGAGTATGACGAAGGGTAAGGTGATCCGGTCGGCAGCTGAACCTGGATGTTTTCTTCCTGCCCAGACATAAGAGTTCCAATGCTTGCCTGTGCAGCATTGCTCAGTGTGCCTCCTGTAGGCACAAAATAAACGTTCACGTTGCTCAGCTGCGTGCCGGTTGCCTGCCCTACTGTAAGGCTTAATACTCCGCTTGAAGAAAGTGTTGCACCCTGGCAGTAGTAGCCTGATTCGGCAATGCAGCCCTGCGGGAGGAAAGAAGAGCCGTTGAATACACCTAATGAATAAAGTGCGCCTAGAACAACTGCGATAATGAGAATTGCCCAGCCGTATGTCATGAGGTACTCCATTGCGCTCTGCGCTTTTGCCGAAGCTTTTTTCAAAAGCTTCCCTCTCTTTTGCATATTCTCATATCTACTATTAAAAAAAACAATAAATACCTTTCTACCTGCGAGTTGCCGTTGAACCAGGGTGCCGTTTGCATGCTGCCCCTTTTCCTCTTCCTGCAAAATGTGCAGTTATTTATTTTTTGCCTGCGCTAACGGAAAGGTGCGTCTTATGCAGTTCTTCGAGCTTTCTGAATACTACAGCAAGTTAGAGTCCACTTCCTCGCGCCTTGGCATGATAGACATACTCAAGGACGTCTTCAAAAACTCGGAGAAGGGCGAAATAGATAAGATAATATACATAACGCAGGGAGTTCTTGCCCCTCCTTTTGAAGGGGTCGAGTTCGGGCTTGCCGAGAAAATGGCTGAGGAAGCAGTTTCTATCGCCACTGGCTTCAGCAAGGAAGAGGTAAATTCCCTTTACAAGAAGAAAGGCGATCTCGGGAGCGTTGCGGAAGATCTTGTGCAGAAGTCAAAGCTCAAGAGGATGAGCGCCAGGAAATATTCTATAGGCGAGGTCTATGATTCTATGCTTAAAATATCCAGGAGCTCGGGAGAAGGGAGCAAAAATGTCAAGATAAAGCTTCTTGCTGAAATGATAGCTTCTTCAACCCCGCTTGAGGCAAAGTATCTTGTGCGGTATCCGCTGGGAGAGCTCCGAATGGGCGTTGGGGATGCTACGATACTCGAAGCCCTCTCGGTAGCGTTTACCGGAGAGCGCAAGCTCAAGGAAAGCCTGGAGCGTGCGTACAATATATGCAGCGATCTCGGGCTTGTGGGTGCAGTGCTCATGGAGAAGGGAGAGAGCGGGATCAAGTCATTCAAGGTTACTCTTTTTAAGCCTATAAGGCCGGCTCTCGCGGAAAGGATGCCAACAGCAGAGCAGATACTTGAAAAGATGCACGGCAAGGCTGCAGTAGAGCAGAAGTACGACGGCTTCAGGTGCCAGGCCCACAAGAGCGGCAAAAAGGTGCAGCTGTATTCGCGCAGGCTTGAAAACATAACAAGCATGTTTCCTGATATCGTCCGCGCAGTTCAAACAGAGATAAAGGCTGAATCTGTCATCTTCGAAGGAGAAGCGCTTGGATTCAACGAGGCTACAAACGAGTTCATGCCGTTCCAGGAGACAATGCAAAGAAAGCGAAAGCATGGCATAGAAGAAATGGCGGGCGAAATCCCCCTGCATCTCTTCGCTTTCGATATCATGTTCCTCAATGGCGAGGACTATCTCAACCAGCCCTATGAAAAGAGGCGCAAAGCTCTTGAGGAAGTGGTTGCAGGCTCGAAGACGATAAAGCCTTCGACGCGCATAATAACCAGCTCGCCGAAAGAGCTCGACAAGTTCTTCGAGGATTCTATAGAAAAAGGCCTGGAAGGGATAGTAGCAAAGGATCTGGAGTCGCACTATATAGCAGGAGCAAGGAAGTTCTCATGGATAAAGATGAAGAGGAGCTACATGGGCAAGCTCTCCGACACTTTAGACCTTGTGATAGTAGGCTACTATCTCGGCAGAGGCTCGCGATCGGAATTCCAGTTCGGCGGCCTGCTGTGCGCGGTATACAACAAGAAGCGCGACATGTTCGAGACAGTGTCGCGCATAGGCACAGGCTTCACGGAGAAACAGATGTCAGAGCTCAAGACCCTGCTTGACAAGTCCAAGGTCAAGAGCAGACCGGCGCGCGTGGATTCGCTGATAGCGCCGGACTTTTGGGTAGAGCCTAGGTACGTTGTAACAGTAAAGGCAGATGAGATAACGAAGTCCCCAACGCACACGTGCGGAAGAGGCAGCAAGGAGAAGGGCGGAGCAGGAGAAGAGGACGTGGGCTATGCGCTTAGGTTTCCGCGAATCGTGGGCGAGGAGGCAGTGCGCAGCGACAAGAGCGTAGAAGATGCTACTACTACGCAGGAAGTGCTGGAGATGTACAATAACCAGAAGAGAGTAAGAGTTGAAGACAAATGACCTTCTCGAGTCTCTCAAACCAAGACGCAAACGCAAGCGGAAAATTAGCGCTTTTTATACTTTCCTTGCATTCTCTATGATTTTGGAGAATTTCTTAACGCCAAGCACCACGTCCTTTATCTTTGGATTAAGCTTGTATCCAAGGCTGTAACCAATATCTGTCCTTATGTGCGTTGGCTGTATGACGTTGAGGTCCAGAGACAGCTCCCTAAGCGTGAATATGAGCGTCTTCCTTGTGAATTTCTTCTCAAGCACAGAATAAAGCTCTCTTGTGGTCCTGGGAGACTTCACAAGGAGCAGCTCCAGAACCGCATAGTTGGGCCTGCTAATCGCCTTTCTCAAAGCCCATATGTTGTCCAGTGCCTTGTCCTTCTTTATCATAATTAGCTATTGTTGAACAAGCTTTATAAACCTTTTTATCTCTGTGCATGTTTATCGACAAAGGTATCCCGTTGTCCATCGAGGTATCATAACTTAAAGGCGTGAAATCGACTGCTTTTGCATTTCTTGTGCAAACCATAAGTATTTAAATTTTTAGTCAAGTAAATAATCATATACTAAAGTAAATGATTTCATGCTTGAAAAACTGCGCTTTATGGCTCCGATAGGCATGCACAAGAGAGAGGAGCCTGCCAATGATCAAAGATCGGGGCTTTCTTTTTCGATTCTTTTTGAATATCCTGATGTTCCGGAAAGCTACATGCCGCTCAGGGCTGTAGGCAAAAAAGGCAGGGCCAACATCTATTCCGTTGTCGCGCCCAACCTTTCGCGTTCGGACATTGCCCTGGTCTCGATGCTGAAGCCGCGGCTTGTTTCTATGCTAGTAGAAGCCGAAAGCAGCAATTCCTTTAACGGCCTGGATTACGCTAAGAAAGCCGCATTAGAAATGGTTTCGGCTTATCAGACTAACGAAAGCAAGCAGCTTCTCTCAGAACTGCTCGCTCATGACACCGCAGGATACGGTCCATTTAGCCTCCTCATGGAAGATGCAAAGAACATAGAGGAAATAATAGTCAACGATCCCTCTTCAAGAATCTCCATCTACCATTCCACGTACGGCTACTGCAACACAAATCTGCAGTTCCGCGGCGAAAGGGAATTTAGGTACATGCTCAACAAGATGATAGAGCAGACAGGCAAGGAGATCAATTCGTTAAACCCGATAATTGATGCGCAGTTGCCCGAAGGCTCCCGTGTCCATGCCCAGATAAGCCCCTATGCCATAAGGGGAACAAGCGCTTCGATAAGGCTTTCGGGAAGCAAAAGGCTAGACATGCTTGCGCTACTCAAAAACGGCACTCTCAATACTGAAGAAGCGGCATATTTATGGCTTGCAGTCGATGCGGGCTCCAATATGATAATAGCCGGAGCTCCTTCTTCAGGAAAAACCACGCTGCTTTCCGCGCTCTGCATGTTCATAAGGAAAGATCGCCGGGTGATAACCGTAGAGGAGGATGTAAACGAAATAAAGGTAGATGAATACATACCAAATAACGTCGCTTTGCAGGGTGCTTCCGGCAAGCGTCTCGTAAAGATAGGCGACCAGGTAATCAATGCGCTGCATCTAAGGCCGGATATGCTGATAGTGGGAGAGGTAAGGGGCGATGAAACTAAAGAAATCTTCTTCGGAGCCAATGTCGGTGTGCCATTTGCCACTACAATGCACAGCAATTCTGATGCAAACGCCCTGATAAGCCGGCTTACAGCCAGGCCGATGAGCGTTGAGACCCAGTCTCTCTCTGCGCTTGATTTTGCGGTAATGATGGGTGCCGACAGCCGGAACGAAAGGAGGGTAGAGAGAATAATCGAGTATAGGTGGGTTGCAAGAGGGGAAGCAGAGCCCAAAGAGTCGAATGCCCAGGGCTATGTGGCAACAGAAGTATTCTCCGGCGGCAAGCCCACGGAAGGCATGAAAAATTCAAAGATAGTTTCATCTTATGCAAGGGCTTCACTGTCAAATTACGGTTCTGCAATGAAAGAAATGAAAAGGCGCGCAGCTTTCCTAAACAAACTGGTCTTGAGCGGTGCAGAAGGCGCAGCCGCGATAGAACAGATAAGAAGTTTCGGCGCCAT
>JAKATY010000005.1 GCA_021827955.1 Microcaldota archaeon
TGAGGCACCTTTGCAAGACTTAGATTATTACAGCTTAATTTCTTGCATATATTTTTAGATTTAAGGTTTTAAATATAGGCAGGTGCAGAGAATGGCAAAACTGAAAAGCGCAATATACGCGATAATCGTAATATTAGTATTAATAGGGATAGCTGTGCTGCTCAGGACTCCGTCAAAGAGCGTGCCGGTGCCCTCTTCCAATGCTTTTGTGCTTCAGCTTACCGACCCGCCGCAGGTGCCGGCTGGTACGCAGGCGCTGTATATGGGATATTCAGGCCTGCAGCTTCATGAATTTGGAGCCGGAAACAGCACGGGCTTCATCAACGTCAACGAGAGCGGAACGGTAAATCTTCTAAACCTGGTAAACTTCACCCAGACCATAGGAGTGGCAAGCATAAAGCCTAACGAGACCTTCAACTTTGTAAGATTCAACATAACCTCGGCCAAGATAGAGATAAACAACGTAACGTACAACGTGAGCGTGCCTAACAACAGGCTCATGGTGCGCATAGGAAATTACAATTCCTCTGCAAGAGGCGTGCTTATAGACATAACTCCGAGCGTGCTTGAGATATATTCCGCAAACCAGACTATATTTGTAATGGTTCCGTCGGCGCGCGCGGTCGCAATCGGCGCTACGCTCGTAAACGGCAGCTCTGCAAAGGTAGGCTACACCGCAAGGAAAGCGGAACAGGAGGATAGGAGCCTTGAAGATGTAAGGCCCAACATAAGCATGGTAAGCGCTTCGATATCAGAATCTGGAAACGTGACAACCATAACGGCACAGATAAAGAACAACGGCAATAGCACTGTTGTATTGAAGGACATGATGATATTCGGCGACATGCAAACCAATTTCAGCAACTTCACAAAGGCGATGATAGAGCCGCAGATGCCTGCCCTGCCGAGCAGCCAATATTCCGGCGGCTTCGGAGACTTCAACGCTTCTGAAATAGAAAGCGCGGTAGCCGCGATAAGCCAGGCAGAGGACCAAAACGCCATCGCTGATTTTGGATTCAACATGAGCAACTTCTCGCACTACGGGATAAGCATCGGCGCGAATGGCAGCATAGCAGGGATAAACAAAGCCGAATTCGAAGATGCCATGGGCCATATTTTCAATAATTACACCGCGATGCTGGGCAACCTAAGCAGCAAAGAAGGAGTAAACATCAGCGCATTAGGGAATATAAACGGGCAGGGCGAGGTAAATAGCATAATAAGCAGGGCGCTCAGCGAGATTCAGGGCATGCAAGCATCAGGCTACAAGAACAGCAGCACAATCGAGAGAGTTATAGAGAACATGACAGAGCAGCTCAAGAGTTTGAGCAACAGCAGGGTATCAGAAGCTGCAGGCGCCTCTGTTTTCGAACACTATTACCACAAGGTGCTCAACTTCATAATAATGCCGAACTCTACGCTGGCATTGCCTTTCGACGAAAAAACGGCATTGGGGCCTAACGGATACAACCTCACTGCGGGAAGCACGGTAACGCTCTCATTTACGGGCAAGATAGTGTATGGAGCGGAAAGTGATCATGGAAAGACCTCGGCCATCATAACCGTGCCGATCGCAAACCAGACTTACAGCATAAGAGTTTATGGAGAGGAAGGCGCTTACGCGCAAGAGAACATAACAGCAACATGAAGCTTTGCATATGGATATGGTGCAAAAGAGGATGAAGGCAAATAGTTCGACAGGATATGCGCTGCTCGCTGTTGGAATCGTAATACTGCTTTTTACTTTTTATCAGGCGTATACGATTTTCAACGAGTTGATGACAGGCACCTTCCCCCTTCTTGCAACGCAGGGAAGCGGAGCAGCGCAGCAAGCTGCTTCCCAAAACGTGTCGGTGCAGCAGATAGTGGGAAATGCGGTATCTTCAGCGCTGTCAGGCCTGCACATAAACACCTATGCTACGATAATTATCCTGCTTATAGTGCTTGAGCTTTTCGCCAGCATCGGATACAAATTTGCAAAGATCGGCGTTGAAACGCTGAAGGCCGTGCCTGAAAATCAAGCAGACAAAAAGCAGAAATCCTAGGCGTGCCGATGCTTTGGGCAGTAAAAAATTTGCAGCGTGCAGAAGAGAGGAGAACATGCGGAAAAGAGAAAAACGCGGAAAAAGCGTAGGTGAAATGCGCGAATATTTTGCGACGCTTGCGTTGCCGAAGCGGAAGGAATCTGATTACTCCAAGATGTTCGAAAGGAAGTACAGATACAAGAGAAGCGTTGTCTTGGTAAAAGGCGCGAAAAGGGATGGCATGCTCTTCATCGAAGTCAGGGCAATGGATCCTACCGCGCTGAGGGCCTCAATCAATTCATTGCTCAGGGATATACAAGTAATAGAAGCTGTTGAAAAAATCGCAAAGGAGCGCTGATCTTTTTCCGAAATGCAAAATACCGGTAAAAGAGAGCAGTATGTAAGAAATATAAATATATCACATGCCTAAATAATCTGTAAGTCCGCATTTAAGCCAAAGTATAAAATATCTATTCTTCGAAAGAAGTAGATGCGCGGATTACTTTCAGTGTTTTGCAAGGTTTTAAGATGGTTAGAAGAGGCTCTATGCAGTATTGGCACAGGAGAAGGGCAGCGAAGCCGCTTCCAAGGATAAGGTCGGCACCTTTGTCCTCGGAGCTGTGCATATCAAACATGCTTGCATACAAGGCGGGCATGACATACCTTACCATGATAGACGACTCGCAATCGCCTTCTAAAAACATGGACATTGCAAGGGCGTGCACCGTGCTCGAGGTGCCAAGGACAGAGGCTTACGGCATAAGGCTTTACACAAAGGACCAGATAACAGGATACAAAAGGGTTTACGCCGAGGTGTACAGCGCACAGGCCGCGCAGAAGATAGGCATAAAGAATCCGAAGTTTACCGAGGACAAGATTAATAACGCGAAAGCGATGGCAGAGCCCATGGAGATATCGCTCCTTCTAAGTGCATATCCTGAGGAAAGCAGCAGCCTTGAGCAAAACCATCCTGACAGATATGAAGCGAAGATAATAGGAGGCAAGGATGCTAGCGAAAAGATAGACTTTGCTGCTAAGTTTCTGGGCAAAGAGGTAAAGCCTTCAGATATATTCAAGAATGGAGAATACGTTGATGCTTTCGCCATATCAAAAGGCAAAGGATGGCAGGGCCCGGTAAAAAGATTCGGGATATCGAGGCTTTTCCACAAAGCTACGGGCAAGAGCAGGCACGTGGGCACTCTCGGCCCTACAAATCCTGCGAACGTGCTTTACACTGTTCCGCAGGCAGGGCAAACCGGTTACCATTACAGAGCGGAGCGCAACAAAAGGATACTTAAGATAGGCACTAAGGCGGAAGTGGAGCAGATAAACAAGAAAGGCGGCTTTTCAAACTACGGATTCGTGAAGAATGATTACATACTAATAGACGGCTCCGTGCCGGGAAGCGCAAAGAGGATTGTGAGGCTCAGGCATTCGATGAATTATGCGGGAGCGGCAGTGAAAGAACCCAAGGTTACATATGTAAGCAAGGTGTGAAGCGCCGCTTTTGACAGATGATACTTATGAAAGTGAAAGTGCTGGAAATAGATGGCAGGCAAGGCGCCGAGCTAGAAGCACAGGACGCGTTCAACGAACAGATAAGGGAGGACCTTATAAGAAGAGCAGTCCTATCTGAGGATTCGTTCAGATTGCAGCCGCAAGCGCATTCGGTAATGGCAGGAATGCAGACCACCGCATCGTATTATGGTGCAATGAACAGCTACAGGACAGGGAGGCATGTCGGCCACGCTATGAGACCAAGAGAAAAGCTGGGCGGAGGCATCCAGGGCAAGGTAAAAAGGATCCCTTCTGCGGTAAAGGGAAGGCGTGCGCACCCGCACATGATAGAAAAAACGCTTGTTGAATTCATCAACACGAAGGAATACAGGAAGGCTTTGAGGAGCGCCATAGCCGCCACGGCGTCTAAAGAATACGTGGGATCAAAGCATGTAGAGACAGAAGTTCCGATTGTGGTTTCAGACAGCATAGAAAAGATCTCGAAGACAAAGGAGATGATGAACGTGCTAAAGAGCCTTAAACTACTCGAAATGGTAGAATCCTGCAAAGAGGCAAAACACCTCAAGAACGGGAGAAGCGGCAGGGAAAGGCATTATAAGAAATCTTTCCTGCTAGTAGTGAGCAAGGAGGATGCGCCTGCGATAAAAGCGGCTAGGAACATTGCCGGCTCTGACGCATGCGCTATAAGCGATATCAAGGCAGGGCTTTTGGCCCCAGGAGGCAGGCCCGGAAGAATAGTCATATGGAGCGAGAGCGCATTCAAAGGAATAGACGAGGAGCTTGGCAGGATCAAGCCGCCGGCATGAAAAGGTGTTGCAATGGGAGTGCTTATGTATCCGATAGGAACCGAAAAGGCGATAACCAATATAGACAAAAGCAACGAGATACAGTACATCGTCTCTTTGAGCGCCACAAAGAAGCAGGTAAGGGAAGAATTTGAAAAGCTTTTCGGAGTAAAAACAAAGGATATAAGGATGATCAATACATTCCAGAACAGGAAGAAGGCAATAATAAAGCTCAGCAAGGAATACAAAGCGGGAGACGTTGCGGTGAAGCTAAAGCTTGTATGATTGCTTACATAAGTGTTTAGACATGGGAAAGAAATTGAGGCAGCAAAGAAGGGGCAAAGGCAGCATAGCATACACGAAGCTGCCCCACACGTTCGACGTGGACGTGAGCTATGGGAGCGCAGCCAAGAGGGATAGATATGCAGAGGTGGTGGGTTTTTTCAACCACACCGGCCACAATGCACCCATAATGGAGATTCTTTATGATGATTTTACAAGCGGGACCATGCTTGCTCCGGAAGGCATTAAAAAAGGGGAGAAGATCCACGTTGGCGCTACACCGGTTTACTCGCTGGGCAACGTGGTGAAGCTAAAGGATGTTCCGGAAGGAGTTCCGATATATAACATAGAAAGCCTGCCGGGAGATGGAGGCAAGTACGTCAAGGCTGCCGGAGAGGCGGCATACATAACCTCAAAATCCGGAGGCATGGCCAGCGTGGTGCTGCCTTCGAAGAAGATAATAAACCTGAGCGAGGAGTGCAGTGCGCAACTGGGAGTAATCGCAGGAGGAGGCATTACAGAGCAGCCGCTTGTCAAAGCGGGAAAAAGCTTTTACATAATGAGGAGGCGCAACAGGATTTGGCCAAGGAACAGGGGAGTGAAGATGAGCCCAGTAGACCACCCGTTTGGAGGCAAGCAGCATCATAAGGGCAAGAGCAGCATGACTTCAAGGAACGCGCCGCCGGGCAGGAAGGTAGGAAACATAGCCGCAAGGCGCGTCGGAAGGAAGAAGAGATGATAAGATGCCAGAAAGAATAGCGTTCAAGGGCAAGACTGAAAGCGAAGTCCAGGCAATGAGCATGCAGGAATTCACGAGCATGATAAAATCCAGAGAGAGAAGATGGCTAAAGAGGAATTCGATGCAGTACAGGAAGCTCAACGAGAAGATAGAGAAGCTCAGGAAGTCGAGCCCGGAAAAACCTATCAAGACCCAGATCAGGGAAGCGGTAATACTGCCCTCGTGGGTAAACATGAAGTTCGAGATATACAACGGCAAGGAGTTCATGCCGCTCGTGATAGCGCCGAACATGGTAGGGCACAGGCTAGGCGAATTCGTTTACACTACTAAGCGCGTGCAGCATTCTGCACCAGGAATAAGGGCTACAAGAGGAAGCAAGTTCCTTGCCCAGAAGTGAAATTAGAAAAGCGGTAGAAGATATGCGAAATTACTCTTATACGGGAAGCAAAGAGGGCACGGCCTTCGCGGTCATGGA
>JAKATY010000067.1 GCA_021827955.1 Microcaldota archaeon
TCTTTGAAACATGGGTTGCAGTACCGGTCATTTGGATTCCCTTTCAAGCACTTTTGTAACAACAAAGGACTTTGTCTTGCTAAGTCTCCTGGATTCTGATATAAGCACCCTGTCACCAACTTTCGCAGACATGCATGGAGGGTTGTGAGCTCGTATTCTAGAATGTTTTCTGAGAGATCTCTCGTATTTCTGAAGATAAACATTGTATGGCCTTTCCACAACAACCGTGCGCTGAGCTTTATCGCTAACCACGACTCCCTCTATGTCTACGCCTCTCGTCTTTAAATGTCCATGAACAGGGCATTTTGGATCGTTGCATTCCATGCTAGCACTTATATTTTAACCAAAACTTTGCGGCTTAGGCCTTTCTTCTTTTGTAAAACTTAAGAGCTTTCTCCGTGCGCTCATAAGGCCTGAAATTTATTTCTTCGCCGTTTACGGTAAAGGACTTTTTCCCGTAAAAAAATTTAAATGTTGATGTTTTTTTCACTACTTGTCTTACGCCCTTATCAGTATAGAGCACAAGCGTGTTTTTCGTCTCCTTGAGCACTCTTCCACGTGCGCCTTTCTGGTTCTTGTCTGAGCTTGAGAGCACCTGGGCTACAAGACCTGAAAGCTCGTGTATGACGATAGTTTTATTATTATAATTAGGCATACTTATAAACCTTTCTATTGCTTCGAGAAAATCTTACGCCGATTGGACATGATTGCGGAAAATTCCTGCTTATTACCTTATGATCACCCTGTCAGAAACAGTGCTTATCCTGTCAACATCATATCTCAACACAGTGCCGTAGCTCGTCTTGACGAAAAGCAGCCCTTTCTTGGCGTCTACGCCAGTGACTTTTCCTACGTATGCGCCTATGTCATTGACAACATTCTTGTCCCTGAGGCGTGTGCGTGAGAGGGCCTTTCTCTTCAGGAACACGCTCAGCACCGAAAGCCCGTAGCCCAGAGCCATTGCTATGATACCAAACACTATGAACTCCCAGAAGTATATCTGCCCTGCGATCCATGCTGCTGCAAGATATACCAAAGAAAGCACTATTATTGCATAGCCTATATTGCTTCCTTGTGTTATCGCTTTGTACTTAAGCCTCTTGTTTTCGTAGTCTATCACCCTGCCTACCAAGTATAGCACCATAGTAATTGGCAGCAGCAGTATGAACCCCTCAAGCCCGTATGAGACGCGTATAAGCTGGTTGCTAGTGATGCTCGAAGAGCTTGCGTAGCTGCTAAACCCGAGCAGCAGATTTATTATAAAAAATATTATGGTGCTCATATAGAATACAAAACTTAGCCGGTCTAAGCTGAAGCCTAGCCCCTTGAAAGAATTTGCAATAGAATCTTCTAGACCAAATCCCTTTATAAGGAGGTAAAGGCCTATCAGGCTTACAGGAAGCTGCCAGCCGTAATGGAGATAAGCGCTAATCGCAAAGAGGAGGAGCAAAATCGCAGGTATGCCGAAAACGGTCCTTGCAAAATGCGGCTCCTTTAGCTTTTCGAATATCACAAAATAGGTATTTTCGAGGTTCTCCGCCTGCTTCATCCTCACAAGATCTACGCTGTTTACCTTTACCCTGCTTTTAAGTATTGGAAGCACTCGGTTATCGCTTGCGCCATCGGTTACAAGCACGCACGCATCGACCTTGAACCTGTCGAGCAGTATGTCTATCTGCCTTGAAAGCTCCGCGTCCGCTACATAACCTTCTTTTTCTGCTCCGGTTATGGTAGCGACAGCGACAGGGTAGCCTGCCGCCTTTAGCTCATCATATTTCTTTATGCTTTCGAACATCACGTTTGCATCGGTTTCTTCAGGATCGGCGATTATAAACTTCTCGGCTGCTGCAAGCACATTGCTCCTGCCTACTACAGGCCCTGATATCCTCGTCTTCCTGTAGAGGTCATTGTCCAAGTCTACAGCAATCACAAGCAACCTTTCAGGCATTAAACCAGCACCAACTTTTTTTGACATTCGATTTTATCGGATTGTGCTATCCATAATACAGCATCGCACGCGGACGTGGTGCTGCGATATCACACATACACAATAGATAGAACAGCTATAGCATAAAAATCTTACCTTTTCGGTTGCTGAAGGTCTTTCTCGCGCGCAAGTAAGAAGACAAGCGGATCTAATCTTTTGCACAAACGGGCAAGACCGCTCATGCAAGTTCGGCTCTGCCTTTCAGGATCAGATAGGCTGCGGCGCATGCTGGCATTTCTACAGCGGTATTTTGCTGCGCATCAAAAGGCCCAAAATCTTCTCCGCCCATTGAAAACTTTGGAGAGAAAGAAGTTGTTTTAATCCTTGTGGGCTCTTTGCCGAATGCAAGCGCATCGCGCATTGGATCGAACTTTTCCATCTCTGAGAATTGCACCTTTCTTGCCACCAATCCGCTTCCGCCATGTATTGTCCCTTCAAGCCTTATGAGATGGTATGGATCGTTTGTTACGTTCCTGTCTATTGAATCGCTCTGACTTATGCTTATGCTCTTTACTACGTTGGACCAGAATTCAGCCTTCTTTGGTATGCTTACCTTATCCCAATTGCCTGTGGATATGCCCAACGACACCTCCGCTCTTTTCCTTATTATCGCATGCGCAATGCTCTTTTCTATCCCGATAGACATTAACGCTGGCGCGCCATCGTTTATCAGAGAGAGGAATGCGCGCGCAAACTTGCCGCCCCAGCCTTTATCTGTGGGGGTAGGACCTCGCAACGGCACTGCGCGTATGCCCAATGTAGGAAATATTGATTGCGGATCAAGCTCTGAAGCAGAGATATAAGCGCTTATCTCGCGCCTTTGTTCAGGACCGAGCTCCAGTATTTTATCGCTGTAGACATGAACGTGATAGCCTCTATTACCGCTGAAATTCAGGCTCATCTCGCTTTTCGAGAAACCGAAATCAGGCACAAGGAAGTCTTCCACTAGCCGTATCGTTTCCTTTTTTACAGAAGCAAAGCAGTTGCTGCACACCCAGCCGGTGCCGTGCTCCTTTTGACATGACAGGTGCAAATCGGAAGCATCAAGGTCAAACACAAGCTCGGCGCCAATCAGTTTCTTGTTCTCCATGGGGCGCGCATCTGGAAGCTTATAATACGCAGAAGAATAGGAGACGTACGCAGGCGCATTGCTGCGCAGATAGCGCTGGAGCGCGTCAAGACTCGCGAATGACTTGTGCCTATAAGCTATCTTGTTTTCGAAGTCCCCAAATCCGAATTCACGCTCTGATACCCTGCTAGGAACCACACTTGCGGAGTTGTCCGCATAATATTTCCTTATGAGCTCCTGTATAAACGCAGCGGAACGTGCATCCATCATTATCACAATCACAATATACAACAAATAAGGACAGCAGAGCATTGCAAACATGCTGCATCATGCAACGCTATGCAGTAAAAGCTGCAGGCTTGGCCGTGCTTCACCGCATGGGATTATATTATATTTAGATGAGATTTGAGGAATTCACCTACAAGTTCAGCGCCGCCCTCTTCTATCCTTATCCTTGGCCTGAACCCTATCTCTCTTATAATCTTGTTAATACTTATTACTCTTTCACCTGTCACAAATTCGTATTCATCGTATTTTAGGCCTGCAATTCTGCTGCCTATCCTTGCCATAGCAAGTGATATCCTTTTTTTAGGAGGGCTTACGTTGAGCATCTTTGCGGCAAATTCGTAAAGGCCGCGCACTGTATGCGCTTCTCCATCGGTAACATTGTATATCTGGTTAGCGCTCTTCGGATTTTCAGAAACTGCAATCATCGAATCTGAAGCGTCATTAATATGCAGCAATGAGATGTGGTTATTCCCATCACCTACGTATCTGAGCTTGCCTTGCACAAGCAGTTTGAATATCTTGAAGAAGGATTCTTCATATCCCGGGCCATAAAGCGTGCTGAACCTGAGTATCGTGTGCTTGAAATTGGGGTGAGCGTTGCTGTACGCCCTTATTACTTCTTCCTGCATGACCTTACTTTTTGAATAGTTGCTTTCGGGTCGCGTTTCTGATTCTTCGGTAAGCACTTCATTCGGCCTCCTGTAACCGTAAACGCTGACGCTTCCTGCATTGATTAGATGCATTGCCTTGTCACCGTTAGAAGCAAGCGCCGCATTTATAATGTTCTCCGTACCAACAACATTTATCTTTATGAAATCATCGTAGGTGTGCTTGTAGTTGTATACTGCGCTCGCCAGATGGAATATGTTATCCGCCCCGCTAAACGCCTTCTCCATGTTTGACTCATCGGAAGGCCGGTTCTCAGTTATGTCTACTATGTAAGGCTTAGCGCCAGAAGGCAATCGCTTCCATTCTTCGCTCGAAGAAGGATCGGTGCGAACCAATACCCTGACCTCATGGCCTAGGTTTATAAGCTTTTTTGCGACCAAAGCTCCGAGCCTGCTCGTAGCTCCGGTGACGACATCCACCGGCACCTTGCCTTCCGAAGAAGAACTTGACGCTTTAGCCATTTTTACCACGAACCTTGCCGACTTTTTTCTCTCCGTCAAGAATTGCTACAGCGATATCCCGTATATGGCCTTCAGTAAGCCTGCTTATGGCATAGGGCACCCAATCCCTGCCATATGGAATGTATATGCTAACATTTATATTATCTTTGACGAGCTTCCTTATGCGCTTTTGACTATATCCGAAAAGGACTTCTAATACAAGATGCGTTTTATTTAACTTTGAACCCTTCCTGATCTTATATACTACTTTGTCATCAGATGAAGAGATATGCAATTCGTTGCTCGGTGCGGTTTTTAAGAGCTCTCCGAGCTGCGCGAATTCGTCTTTTAACTTGCGGTCTTTCTGCTTGCCTTTTGAAGCCTGAACGCTTTGGACGTTTTCGCGTGACCCGTTTTCAAATGGATAAGTAGACAACTTTATCTGCATGCCAAGCTTCCTGAATTTATCATAGACCTTGCCGTTTGCGATTTCTGAAATGGGCAGCTCAACTCCGAGGAACTTGAACTTTGACTTGCAGCTTTCTGCTGCATAGAGAGCGTTCTTCAACTCTCCTGAATTAGAGCATTCAAGCCACATCATGATTTTCTCCTGCTCTGCTACCTTAAGCAGCTCGCCTATACTATCAAGAGAAAATTCCTGCAAGCCATAGCCCAGCTGCGAAGGCCGGATAGAAATGTCAGAATTGGCGTGAAGGCGTGACACCTGCCGCATGAGCTGAAGATACGCATTTATATTGTACCGCGCCTGCATCGTATTTTTAGGGTGCTCGTTGAGGAACGTAATAGTGGTATGAAGCTTGCTTTCATTGAGCTTTAACGCCGCGCGTATAGCAGAATCGGCAGTCGCACCGGCAAGATGTTTCTTTACCAGTTTGAATATCAGGCCCTTCAATATCCCTTTTTCGCTTGGCACCGGATCACTTATCATTGCGTTTGCGTACAATGCATTTGTAAGACGTTATGTTTTACAGCCCACTCGCACGCAGAATCATTATGCAGACTTTGCTTGCTTTGAACTTGCTAGTTTTAGAACAAAGATATTGCATTGCTGCTGTTATAACTTAACCTTACATATTTAAGATATTTTATTTTGTCGCTTATAAAGCATAAAGCAAATTAGTTTCGATGCGGCAATTATTTATGCTTTATGCTGATGCGCTTATTTGAGCTTACCATGTGCATACAATAATGCGTCTTTCCTGCGCAGATCAGGGAATGCAAAGAGGATTTTAAGCTTGGCAAAGCGTAGCGTCACGGTCCATGCGTCTTCTTCCAATTATTGTACCAATCCTCTTTCTTTTTAGCGGAGAACGATGAACCCCACAGACTAAGCC
>JAKATY010000001.1 GCA_021827955.1 Microcaldota archaeon
CAAAAAGACCTCCGCAAGATTATATTGTATTATATGCACAACTATTAAATATATTTCTTTAGCCTGCAGCTTTATCTCAAATCAAAGAAACTTGTGTACAAAACGCGTTTGCGCCAAACTCCGGCAGGAAAGCCTCCATAGCCGCTTCAGGATAGAAAAATATTTATATTGTTCGTTTTATAAGTGCTATCAATCCAGCCAAACATCATTGGCTGGCAAAAATGCTTGGTGGTAAAATATGCCAAAGACACCAGAATTCTACGAGGCGGCAAAGAGAGAGGAGGACGAAGAGGACGACGAAGACGAAGAGGACGACGAAGACGGGAGTGAAGATCCTGATTCTAAAGACGGGGATGACGACTTCGACGACGAGTAATCCCATATTATTTATTTTTGAATTTTTATTTGCGCATGTTGCTTTTTGTTTTTTAATGCTTATTGTTGCACGCCCTTCGGCTCTTCATCCTGGCTTTCAGGACCTATGATTTCATTTAGCCTTCTGTTTATCTCATATGCTCTCCGTTTTGTTACTGTATAGTTGGTCTGTGCTTTTGATAGCTCGCCTATTTTTATGAAGAACCAGCCCTCGCCATTGAGTCTCCATGCGATGAACGTGTCCATGCCCGTATTGCTCTCCCATTCCTTGAGCGATGCTACCTTCTCTATCGGTATTGCGATGCTTGTCCCGTTCCATGCCTTGCATTCGAAAGCAAGCCCTCTGCCAGCCCTGAAAGCTATTATGTCCGGGCTTATGGAGTTGACTCCGCTGCCCGCGGACCTCATTACTGAGAACTTCCTCTCATGTAGAAAGGCGAGCAGCTCTCTCTCGCTTCTTGCCCCCTTGTTATAGCGTTGCACCATATTTTTGCCACTTTGAATTTGAATTTAGATTAACTTAGTATCACGAGTTTGCCTCGGCGCGTTTTTCGTTCGCCGTTTTGGTTTTGGCCTGCGTTTTGTCAGCCGAAAGCTTTGCTTCGCTGCGGTTCTTTGCATTGTATATGGCGAATATGCTTATCGTGGAGACTATGTTTGTTACAAGTATTACCATAAAGACCTCGTCCAGGAAATTTGGGATTATTATTCCAAGCGTCAAAGGCAAGGTGGCTATTATGGCAGGAGAAAGCCCCCTGCCAACGTTGGCGTAGACTATCCTTCTTTGGAAAGTAAACTCGCTTTTCGCCTTGGTCATGAACTTTCCAAGCAGGCCGGCAAACAGCGCTCTTATCACGAGCAGCACAACAGCGATCGCTACGCCGATCAATGTTATGAAAAGCAGCTTGTTCATGCTCGTTATCTCGAACAGCATACCTATGTAGACGAAGAAGAACGTGCTCGCGAAAAACGTTATCTCTCGCTGGTAATCCTTGATGTGCTTCATGTCCTGCTTTTGTATGTAGTTCGATATGCTGTGCATCCTGCTCCTCTTCGGCATTTTTATGCTTCCTATGTTCGCGAACGTGAGCCCAAACACGAATATCGTGATGAGGCCGTTCATGCTGAACTCTTGCGCTATGCCGTATGTGGCAATCACCATCGCTATGGTAAGCATCCAGCTGTATTCGCTGCTCTGCTCCCTGAACCTTTTGAGTATGTATATCCAGAAAATCGCGGATATGAAGCCCAGCGCTATGGATGAAAGTATCGAGGTTATAAGCATAGAGGCCCCTCCTGCGAAGCTCACATCCTGTGCAGCTATTATGCCAAGGAGCAGTATCGGTATTATAAGCTGGAATGAATCCGTGGCTATTCCTTCATACAGAAGCGATACCCTGAGATTTTTAGGCAGCTTGATGGATTTCACAAGGGTAGGCACTATCACGCTGCTCGGTCCTGATATCGCAAATCCGAATACCAGCGCCTCAATAAAGCTCCATCCGAAGCCGTAGTAGGCTATTCCTGCGCATGCGAACGCGCTTACCAAAACCACTACTGTCATGAACCCCGTTGCTCTTGCTATGACATTCTTAAGCGCTTTGTAATCGATGTTTATGCCCACGTCAAAAAGCACAAAGGAAACGGTCAACGCAGTTACATAAGGAGTAAGTTGCGCTATCGTGCTTCCGGGCCCGGAATTCACGAGCTTCAGCAGCGGGCCCACTATTAGCCCTATGAGCATGAGCGGCATCACGCTTGTTACCTTTAGCTTGTTGAACAAAGCAGTTACTATAAATCCGAGAAATACTACTCCTGCAAGGAACACGAACGCAATATTTACGCTTATCACGCAGTCGCCTAATTTGAATTGAAACTTCAACCTTTTATAAATTTGCCTTTAGCGAAGTTTGGCCCTGAAGCTTTACGCCCGAACGTTTCGATTCTATCTTCTCCTTTATCCTTGCGACAAGCTCCTTCATCCTCTTCTCCCTGATCCTCGAGACAAGGAGATACGCCTCGTCCTTCGTGCCTTTTGCAACTATTATCACTATGTTGCCGAACCTTACTCTTCCTGTTCTTCCCTTCCTCTGTATGTTCCTTATCTCGCTAGGTATCGGCTCGTAAAACACCACCGCATCAACGTTCGGTATGTCAAGGCCTTCCTCGCCTATAGATGTAGCAACAAGAACGTTGAAAACGCCGTTTCTGAAGTCCTCTATTACTCTCTTTTGCTTTTCCTGCGTTATTCCTTCTCCCTTGCCAACGAACACCGCAGCCTTTATCCCGTTTTTTTCCAGCACTTCCGCTATCCTTTTTATCGTGGACCTGTACTGGGCGAAAACTATCGCGCTTTTGCCCGCAAAATACGTTTTCATGATTTTTACGAGCTCGAACATCTTGCCGTGGTCATCTCCGTTTTCCTGCATCTCTTTTGCGGCCGCCACGGCGTTTCTGAGCTCGGCGCTTGCAAGCATGTTCTTAACTGCCCTGCTTTTCTTTTCCCTTTCCTCAAGCGTCCTGACATAGCTTAGGAACGGGTAAATGCCCTCTGTACTGAGTAGATCGTAAGCATGTGAGAGGTCAAGAACGTATATGTAATCGAACAGCGCCGCAAACTTGTAGTTGGCTGCCTCTATCTTGCTTATGTTGCTGCCGATCTCCAGCAGCGCCCTCTTCGGAAGCCTTTCGAAGCTTTTCGAGTAGCTGAGCCCCCTCTTGTAAAGATTCTCCATATGTGTGTTTATCAACGGCCTGAGCATCGAAAGTATGCGGTCTATCCCCTCGCCCTTGTTTACGTATACTATTGTGGTTTGCTTGCCCATCACATAAGGCGCCACATCGGGATCGTCAGATACCCTTATCTCTATGTTGTCAATGCCCAAAGTGTCTACAAGCGCGTTTACCTTTGCTCTGTCGCTTCCCGGCGAAGCCGTGAGCCCCACTAGCTGCACGCCCCTGAGCTTGCATTCATCAGCTATGTATGTATATGCGTATCTGCCTACGGCTCTATGGCATTCGTCGAACACTACAAGTCCAAATCCTTCAAGAGAGAGCCTTCCCGATTTTAGGTCGTTCGAAATGGTTTGCGGAGTCGCGGCGATGACGCGGGCGTCACTTTCCATGGACTCTCTCTCTTTTGCCGGCATGCTTCCTGTGAGCAAGGCAATGCTTTTTTCATCCAAGTTCAGGAACTTCTCCAGAGACGAAAAGTGCTGTTCGCTAAGCGGTTTGGTGGGTGCAAGGATAAGGGCCTTCTTGCCTTCATAGAGTGCTTTTGCTATAGAGAATATCGCAATTATCGTTTTTCCCAATCCTGTAGGCAAGACAACGAGGGTATTCCTTCCGGAATAGATGCTCTTGGCTATGCTGACCTGGTATTCCCTTGCTTCTATCTGCCCTTCTCTCAGCATCTTCGAGTAAGGTTCAAGTTGTTCCCGTGCATCTGGCATAATGCATCAGCGCCTCTTGACCTTTGTTATATAAGCTTTGAGGCTCTCCAGCGCCTCTTTCTTCGAGTCCTCTAGCTCTTTCATCTTGATCGCCTTGTCTATGGGCTCCAGAAAGTATCTTTTGTGCTCGGGGGATATGCGTATCAGCTTCTCATAGCCCTCAGGAAGCCTGGCGCACCAGTACTTCCTTGTCTTCATTATGTGCACGTTCTCTCCGTTGTCATCCGTTGCATCAAACTCATATTTTAGGTCAAACCTGAATCCCTTATCAATATCCAGCCCCTTCAGACCTGTCTCCTCGTAAATTTCGCGCCTTGCGGTTTCCTCGTAAGCCTCATTCTTCTCGTTATGGCCTGAAGGGCCTATGTCTATCACCACCTTTTTGGCCTCGCTGCCGGTTCTCTTGTAGTATTCATTATCCTGTTCAAGAAGCAGCACACTGATCCTATTGCCTTCGATTGTGTATAGCATAGCGCCGCAGGAAACCTCCTCCTTTGTTTTAAGCTTTTCCATCACGCATCACCATTATAAACTTTTTTATACATTCTTATCTAATAAAGGTTATAATAATTGCCTTAATGCCAGGGGCAAATCTTGTGCCGCAGTAGCTCAGTGGGAGAGCGTTCGGCTGAAGTAAAACTTCTTTTGGGGTTTTATAAAAGCAGATACCGAAATGTCGCCGGTTCAAATCCGGCCTGCGGCATCTGTAAAAGCGCTCAATTTCAATAGGTTTTTATAGCTTTAGCTACCAAAGAACAAATATGGTAACATTCTCTATTCTTAGTAGAAATCACGACAGTACGCTGGATATTACAGAATTAGGATTTGATTCCGAGGATAGGAAGATCAAGCAAGGAACGACAAGGGTGAACGAGGTTCTTGAAAATCTATTAACCAGAGATAAATTTGGGGCCATAAATAATCCACATATATCCTGGAGCTACGGATACGTGAATATCGTCCACTTTAATAAGAACGGGTGCCAGGTACACACTCCAAGGGAGACTAAAATTTACGATTATGATTACAAAACCCATGCGGAAAGAGCGTATCACAATAAAGAGAAACTGGGGATACCTTATGAGGAGGATCCAAGGGTAATCCTTGCATCGAGATTGGCTGCTTATGCCAACTATACATGGGTAAATCCTCCGCACGAGATGTTTGCGTTTGATCTGCCTAACGAGCCAAGCAGGAAGGCTGTATTGGAGGTGAGGGACAACCTGCCATGGGAATTGTGCATATACGATGGACGTGCATTGAACGTCGGCAAAATCGATAATACGATTAGGTTCTACTATACAAGATAAAATGGAACTTACGATACTAATCCTATCTCGTATGTCCTGTGTTATTTGAATAAACCGCTAAAGATATATATTTCAAATCTCTGGCTTTCGCGGGGCAAACTTATGTAATGAGTGTCCGGGTTTTGCGTCTTTAAGTCACAAATATGGCCAGCAAAAGTGCGAAAGAAAGATAAGATACAGGCTAAGACTTTAGGTGCAAAAACAGGTGTTCGAAAACATATAAATATCTAGTTGTGGCAATAGGAAAGCCGTGATTACAATGGTTTCTGAAACTGCTAAACGTGGCATGCACAACGTAGAGGCGCCTGCGCCACCTTTTTATTTGGTAGACCTGGAATCTCCATCTAACATTTATAACCGCCGTGGAAAGGATGATTATCTTTTTGTTACTGGAGACAGGGCCGAGATAAGATGCAGCTGGTATCACAAAAGTGGAGGTTATATCACCCTGGAAGTAGGTCACAGGGACGCGGAGAACAGGTATGCAAAAGAATGCGTCGTAGAGGTAGACGCACGGGGCTATATACGATATAAAGGAGATAACAAACACTTTAGTTTTACTTTGCCTGAATCTGATGACAAAAGGCTATACCCATTACTCGATGGCGCG
>JAKATY010000036.1 GCA_021827955.1 Microcaldota archaeon
CTCGCTGATTTTCTGAACAAGAAGCTTACCGAAATAAACAACGAAGACTATGAAGAACCCCACGATGAAGGGAGGAATGAGAATGGCGAAGAAGGAGAATATATTTATTGCAGCAAATGCGGAACAAGAAACGATGCTTCTGCAAAGTTCTGCAGCTCTTGCGGGGCGCCGCTTTCGGCCCGCGGCTCGGCATAATTCCATGGCTTTTTGCCCTTTTTATTAGAACCGCACTCTAACAAGCAGGAATCATTTGCGGTTTGCGCGCTTGTTGTGCAATGCTTCGTCTATCGAATACCTGTTTAGTACCTTGGCCTTTATCTCGTCGATGTTTTCGTAGTTCTTCTCAAGCGCTATGCGCTCGGCTTGCATGAGCTTGTTCTTGTATTCGTTGAAAGCATATATGGCAGCTGCGAGCGCGTCCCTCTCGTGGGGATTCTTTATGCTAGAGGCCCTCGCGAACGCCTTTTTCTCTTCCAGGCTTATGTCCTTGTAAGGATAGAATACCCTGGCGTTGAAGATCGCCCCTACTTTCTTCACCAGGGAGCCCTTCTTGTGCTTATCCGAAGCGATGAGCGAAGGCGTGCCGGCTTTCCTTATCACCTCCACGACCCACATTGCCCCCTTGCCGGAGCCATGCGCCGAAAGCACAACCTTACCGTCAAGTGAAATGCATGATACCCCTATTGTTGCTCCGGGATCAACTCCCGCTATTACATGCATTTTGGGATTGCACCTTTTTCACGGCTTTGTCGCGTTAAGCGCATATGCCATTGACTCGTTGAGCGTCTGCGGGATTGAAAGGTATGCGCAGTCAAGCACGAACACAGGAGTAGAAGTTATCCCGTAGAACTGCGCGAGCTTCGCCTGGTAGTCGAGCGTCGTTGAGACGTTCTGCATGCAGGTGTTAAACGTGCTCATGTTCAAGCCGGAGCCTGTAGCTACTTGATAGAGCGTAAAGTTGCTTATAGGATCCCCTGTATAGATCTTGCTAAGGTTACCTACGAATGCTCCGTATTTCTGGCTTTGCTGCGATGCACATGAAAGGTATTGCCCCAATGCCTGTGTAGCCTGCACGCCGAAAGAGCTGTACTTGCTTATCGAATAATCGGAGAAGATGAAATCGTAGCTCATGTTTATCCTGCGGCCGAGCTCGCGGCTTTCGTTCAATGCTAGCCTTATGCTTGACAGTGTACCTGGAGCATAGGGATCTGCAATAAGCGAAACGGGCATGCTTTGGTTGTAGGAGCACGCCGTATGGCCTTCCATCTTTATCACTCCTGGAGCTATTACATAATCGCTGGTGTTCAGTATAGGCCTTATCATCTGCATATACGGCTCGGCAAGGGAGAGATTCGAGCCGTAGAGCAGCATTGATACATTAAGCACCTCGTTCGTAAATGGGTTTACGTACGGCACCACAACGAGCCACATGCTGCTATCGGCTATGTATTCGACCTTCGAATCATTAACGAGGGAGTAGTATGGAAGCAGCGAGAGGGTTGAATTCACGGTGCTGTAGCTCGCAAGTATTTTCTCTGCGGCTTTCAAGGCCGCGGAGCTGTTGTGCTGCGGGGTCGCGCATGTCCCGTTTATCGATCCGTATGCGCATGTCTTGACTATTGTGGCAGGTTTGAAGCTTGAGAGGGAGAAGGCAAGAGCTATCAGCACTAGCACCAGTATTATCAGGGTTATGTGAAGATAATCCAGCCCAAACTTGCTTGATACGGGCCTAACTATGAATATTGGCTCGTGGTGCTGGCTTTCGGTTTTCTTTCGGTTTGGTTTGCTTGGCATTTTCACACCTTCATTCGATTAAGCGCCAACAGGGCATTCGCATTCGTATGCTTCACGCTTCTATTCTGCGCCAAAATTTATATATATGAACGCAGCGGGCCTGGTGGGAGTTTCACGCTTCTGGCCTTGGCCGGAAAATGCTTTGAACCCACGACCTTCACCTTAGGAGGATGCCGCTCTATCCAAGCTGAGCTACAGGCCCGTAAACTAAAGCTTATTTTCCACGGAATAAATATTAATCTTTGTCTGCGCACGAGCCAAGGCTACATCTTTTCTACAGCATCTATTCCAAGAAGCCCGAGCACCTTGCCTATGCGCAGCCGCGCTGCACGCGTGACGAGAAGCCTTGCGGCCTTTTCGTCTTCCTTCTCCGCCTTTAGGACCGGAAGCGCCTCGTAGAAAGCGCTGAAAAGAAGCGCAAGACTGCCCGCATGCTCCACGAGTATGTTCGGCCGCAGTTCGTTCCTCGCCTTCTCAACAATATCTTCAAAAATGGAGATCTGCTTTATCAAAGAGAATTCCTTTTCGTTATTAAATTGATAATCTAGGGACCCGTCGTAAAGCCGCGCCTCCGCAGAAGCCAACGCTTCCGGACCCGCATCCTCAAGCAGGCGGCTCGCCCTTGCATGCATGTATTGGACATAAGGACCCGAATTGCCTTCAAAGTTGAGCGCCCTGTCCCATGAGAATATTACCTTTTTCTCTGGAGATACTTTCAGGAATTCGAATATTATTGCTGCTCGTGCGACGCTGTTCGCCACCGCATCCTTTTCACTGCCCGTAAGACCGAATCTTTCAGTTATCAGCGAAGAAGCCTTTTTCTTCGCTTCCTGCAGCAGGTCATCAGCACTGTAGCCTATCCAAGTACCCTTCCTCCCAGAAAGCACCCCGCTTTGGAGCTCAACCTCGCCATAAGCGAGATGAAATATCCTTTCCGAAAGTTCCTTCCTGCCCAATGCTTCGAATGCAAGCCTGAGCACAGCCTGCGGATAGCTCTGCCTGACGTCTATTACATTAATAGCCAAATCGGCTCCGTTGAATTTGCGCGCGCTGAATGCTTCCGCTTCCTTTGAACGAGAGGTGGAATACAATGCGACGCCGTTGGGCTGCGGCATGAATTCCGCATATTTGAACGTATCATCCAGCAATCCCAGCTTCCACATATGGAACGCTATATCCTTGGCCACGTAGGTTGCAGTTCCATCGCTCCTTACGAGCACCTTCGCGTTTTCCTTAAGGGACTGGAGAGACTTGGGCAGCTCCCCGAGCTTTTCAAAGTTTATTATCTTGCAGCCCGCATACTTTCCTGAGCTGGAGGTTTCCACTACGCCCTTCTCCTCGAGAAGCTCCATCGCCTTGCCAAGAAGGCCGTTTGCGACGATATCGCTCTCCCACACCATTATATCGTGATAAATGCCATAGGAAAACGCGGTTTCATACTGCGCCTCTACGCACTTTTTAGCAAGCTCAAGAAGCATGAGAGATTCTTTTGTGCCTGGCTTCTCAGCGGCCTGCGCCAGCGTTTTTATCTCGCCTGCGACTCCGGCTTCCTCGATCCTTTTGTTGACTTCAACGTATTGTTCGCCGAGCCAATGATCGAATTTCTTGTCGGGATTATTGCCTAAATTAATGTATCCCCAAAGGCTTTCCATCACCTGTATCCCCAAATCATCTATGTAGTCCTCGCGCAACACAGAATATCCCAGATATGAGAATACGTTTGCTATCGCATTTCCAAGCAGGGCATTCCTCAAATGGCCGATGTGCCAGGGCTTGTTGGGATTCACGCTCGGATACTCTATTATGACTTTTTTTGCTGCGGCACTTCCAGTAGCATGCGCCCTGTTATCTTGCAGCGCATCCAAAAGCACAGCCGCGGAAAATCCCTTCCTGTCAAGATAAAAGTTGACAAATCCTTTTTCCGCCTCAATCCTATTTACAAATCCTACCGGCCTTACGAGCGAAGAGATCCTTTTGGCTATTTCATCGGGCTTCGAATCGCCTGAAGCAGAAGCAAGCCTGAATGATATCGAAGAAGAAAGATCTCCGCCTATCTTAGATGGCGATATGCTTCTTGAGACTTCTTCTACCGAAGCATCAAAACCTAATCCCTTCAGCACCCTTTCAAGTTCGCTCGATATCGACAGCACCAAGAGCCTGTAAGGGTTTTCCGGGTTTTCCAAATTGTGCACCAGCTTATCTTATTTTATCTTATTATATGATCGTACGCGCGGAGCAACTGCGGGATTGCTTCTATTATGTCAGTTGCGATTATATGGTTGCCTTTTTCGATGGACAGCACATCCGCGATTTTCGAATGCAAATATACGGCTGCAACCGCGCTTTCAAACGTGTTGCTGTGCATCGAGGCGTATGCGCCAATCATGCCTGCAAGCACATCCCCGGTGCCCATCGTAGCAAGGGCAGGGGTAGCAGCGTTATTTATCTTGAGCATGCTTCCGTCTGTTATTATTGTAGAATTTCCTTTCAGCACAAGCACGCAGCCCTTGTCCCTTGCGAAATTTACCGCCACGTTCACCTTTGTGCTGAGGCTTTCATGCGAAAGATCTATGCCAGATATTTCCTTGAACTCGCCGTAATGAGGCGTTATGACGACCTTGCTTGTCAGCATGTTTCCGCTCTGAACAATTGCGTTTATGGCTGCAGCGTCTGCGATTACCGTCCTGCCCGCCTTAAGCTCCGAGTTCACTATCCTTTTTATAGCATCGCTGCCTGTTTGGCCAGGATCGATTCCCATCCCTATCACAGCAACGTTATGCTTTATGCCGCTGACCGCGGCGAGATCCTCCTCTGAGAGATGGTCTTGCTTGAAATTCCTGGAGATTATGCTTGCATATGAACCTTCCCTTGGCACATCCACGCCTTTTGGAAGCATGACTGTCACATAGCCTACACCCACGCGCAAAGCGGAGATTGCATTATCTGCAGCGATAGAAGCAAGCACTGGCGCGTTTTTGTATTTCGAGCTGCCTCCTATAATCAGCACGCTGCCGTGGCTGTACTTGTTTGCATCAATGAGGCGAGGCACAGAGGCCAAGAGCAGGTCGCCCGGACCAGTAAGTATCTCTGCCGATATTGGAATGCCGATTTTCTCCACTGTTGTGCCTGATATCATGCTGCTCTTTATTATACCGGTCTTTAGCTTGTGCACGGTAAGCACATGCGAAGGCTTTATCCCTACGAGGTTCATGCTCCCCGTGTCAGCATCTATTCCTGCAGGCACGTCTATTGAAATTATATATTTGCCAGAAGCGTTTATGGTTTTTATCGCGCTTGCAAGAAGCCCATAAATCTTGCCTTTGAGCCCCAACCCTATTATCGACTCGATGACTACATCGGAGGATTTCAGCATTTTGCGCAGCACGTCTATGTTCTCTTCGTTTATCTCAGTTATCTCTGTTATGCTGGAAAGCGTGTTGAAATTGAACCTGCAAACATCGTCGTGTATGCTACCGTAATCGCCCAAGAAGGCCACGGAAACGTTTGTGTCTTGAACATCCAGGATATGCCTTGCCGTTGCTAGTCCTATTGCCCCCTTTCCGCCCCTCCCGCATACAAAAAGCATGCGCTTCCTCCTGTGCTTCCTGAGGATGGCATGGGCCATTGCAAATCCGGCATTTTCAACAAGCATCCTGTCGTCTATCCCAAGCGCGTTTACGTTTGCTTTAATCGCCATCGTATCTTTCACGCTCAGAACTTTCTTCGTGTATATTGAAAACGCTTTTAAGCTTTGCATGAGTTAACTATTCCTGTATAAATATAAAAACATGGTGTTGATTTTGTCAAAAGTATACAGGCTGAGCAATAAACTTGTAGTGAATCTCCCGTTTGACTTG
>JAKATY010000009.1 GCA_021827955.1 Microcaldota archaeon
ATCTTATCTTATCCATGAATTTTAAAGCCACGTTTGCACCTTATTGCTTTTCCTTCACGCTGAGGATATAGCTTCCGCCTTTGCCCCTCATCTCAAAAGACACCTTTGGCCTGGATGCCCTGCTTATCATTCCGTTTATGAACGCGAGAGACATCTCAACATATTCCTTTTTGGATATCTCAGGCCTGAAAACGAAATCCATATTCAGATTGGGCTGCTTGCCTATAGACTTTAATCTGGGAGCGCCAAGGTTTAATAACATTGCGCTTTTTGAGAGATAATCACGAATTTTTGAAACACCTGGCCGCTTGTCATCGAACAGGCTTTCGGCCACTTTGAGCCCCATATAACTGGAGATGTTGTTGAGCGCTTCTATGTACTTGGAATCTAGAAGAGGCTGCATGATCAGAGCGTGGTAGCCAAGAGGGACTCCGGCATCCTGCGTTGGCATGCTCTTTATGGCAGCGGCTACATGCTCGGCGAACCTTGAAACCGCCTCTTCCATCTCGACCTCTTTTTCCTTTGGCTCCTCTTCCACAGACAGGAATTCGCAGTAATCAGAGCCATTGCTGGTGCAAGCAGTCTCGCACATTTTTACGGGCTGGTGGCTGGCTACGGTCACAAACCCGGACATGATGCCTGCTTCGAACGAGTGTATGTTCGTGCCAAGATCAGGTGCGTTCTTCGAGTGCAGCCTTATCCTGAGGCCGTTGTGGACAAACTGGTAGCTGACTGGGTCTCCTGTAGCTTTTTCGAGAAAAGAGATGAGCTCAGGGATAGACTCCTCGTACCAATAATAGTTTTTGCTCTGCGACACGATCTTGTAAAGCTCCTTTCCTGCTTCTACGCCGAAACTGTAACCAAGCGTTTTCGTGCTTTTGGTAAGGCTTAACAGAATCCTGCCAAATGTTGCGGCGTGCCAATAGGTTATTGCACTCTTAGAATTAAGATTAAGTATGCCTTGCAATATCGCCTCTTTGTATGAAGAAGCGCTGTGACTTGCAAAATTATCTAGGCTTTCTTGCGGTATCGTTTTGTTTTGCTTGCGGATTGCGCTATTTGCCCGGGCTTTTCTCGCTTTTGCGCGCGACGCCCTTGAAATTTTTTTGGAGCGCCTTTTAGCGGTTGCCTTTTTGGCGTTACGGGCTTTGGGCATGGAACTACCTGTGCTTCCTCCCTATCTCGCAATAGGGTTTTGAAAGCTTATTCAAGTAGTATATTGTCAGAAGCAGATTTAAAAATATGAATGTGAGAACCAGAAAAAGCGCGTATTTAGAAAAGAAATCGTTGAGTGCTATTATGCCTGCGCTGCTTATGCCTATCGCGGCGAGGGAGAACAGAATCGGCACTGCGCAGCCGCACGAGACTATCACACTGCCCACCAATGCGGTTATTGCGCTGACTCCAGTAGCAGTGAATTTTGCCATGTTCCTGCGGGTATTCCCTATCGAGTAAATCGCTATGGTGAGCGTAATCGAGGCGGAGAGTATCAGGACATACATAAGATAAAAGAGGAGTGGATTTACAATAAGAAAAACATTCTCCTGCGAAATGATCAGATAGCGTGCAAGAAGATAGTACGCCGCAAAAACGATTATGTTTACGGCTATGTACTTGCGCGTGTATATTTTTCTTAGGGTGCTTAACACATTCATGCGAGCCCTTCTACTTTTTCAATAGACTGTATCGCAGGCAAGGAGCATATCGGAGCGGAATTGTTTATTGTTGGGCACAAGTAGCTTATGTAAATGTCAGCGCCGGCATACTCGCCCCATGCGAATTGATCGTTAAAGTTCTTAAGCTGAGAAAGCACTTGCGAATGTGTCATATATGTCAAGGGCAGAACGGTTGAGGTAGGGGTAGAATTGCCGAACACCACCGCATCAGCGCCACCTACCGCTACATTGCCCCAAAACGTGAATGGCGTGCCCTGAAACAATCCTGTGGAATTCATGAACGAGAGGGCCTTGCCATACGTTTCGTTTGGCGCATTGCTGATGAAATAGGACAGAGGCTGGACTTCAAAACCCTGCCTTATAGGAGACTCATAATCTGCTGAGATGAAGTTGATGTAATTGCTGGAATAGTAATTGCCGTATCCTACTCCTTCTGGTGTTGTGTAATTATAGGCACTCCAATACAGGGTAGGCACATCCCCATCACCGAAGCTGCTATATCCCTTGTAGAGCTTTGAAAAGGACCCGAACCTCGAAAGCGCAAGCGCCATGGCCCATCTGTTCTCTCCGCAGAATATGCACGAAATTGCGCCTACATATATTACGCTTGGCTTGCCATTGAAATACATTGCGCTGAACTTTGTATTGTTCGGCACCTTTGAGAACACCACCTCGTCTGTGAGAGTGGAATTAAGCAGCATCTCGCCCGCCTTCTCGAAATAGCTGCTGGGGGCATTGTTTATTATTGAAAGCTCGGTGCTGTTCAATTGCGTATCTATGCCTTTTAGCGTACTGCCAAAGCTTGAATTGCTGCTTAACGAGGACGTGGAATGGCTAGAGTTTAAGCTCATTGATATTGACTGATATTTCGCTGACAAGGAGTAGTATTCTATTGAAAGAAGCAGGACAGAGATGGCGAGCACAACGATAGCCACGGAAAGCAGCAAATCTGTAAGCCTCAACCTGTTTCGTGCTTCGTTTACGTTTGGCATAATCTCAACTTTTGAAGGCTTCTTGCATTAGACAAAGGATTATAGTTAAAACCATTTATTTATTTTCCTTGATACCAATTTATAAGGTTTTGTTGCAAGCAAGGTATAGGAGAAGAAAAGGTCTGTTTTCGCAGAGGGATAGCATGTATGCATTTAAGACCGCGGTTCAGGAGGTAAGTATGTTGGAAAAGACCAAGACGGAGCTTGCCGACGCGCACTGCCATCTTGACATGCTTGACCATGCCAGCATAGAAGAGTCGCTTGACTATGGAGTTTCTATAATGGTGGCAAATGGAGGAAGCACAAAATCGAATCTTGAAGTGCTTAAGCTTGCGGATCAGGAGCATATATTTGCTGCAATAGGAATAGGGCCTGATGTCGCGGCTTCTATAAGCGAGAAAGAGCTTTTGTTCAATGTTGAGCTCGCAAAGGCGAATTCTGGAAGGATAAAAGCCATAGGCGAGGTAGGCCTCGATTTCAAGATCGCGAAAAATGCAGAGGAAATCGAAAGGCAGAAGGCAACCTTTGGAAGGTTCATAGACCTTGCAATCGAACTTGATGTACCTGTATGCGTCCATTCAAGAAATGCCATGGAAGAAGTGCTTGAAATGCTGAAAGAGAGGAAAGCAAAGAGGGTACAGCTTCATTTCTTCGAAGGCAACGAGGAGCAGGCCAAGATAGTTGCATCTAGAGGTTATTTCATCTCCGTTCCTCCGCAAGAATCTTCAAAGAGGAACAGAGCGATAAAGGAGTTCCCCATGTCACAGATGATGGCAGAGAGCGATGCACCCGCGGCAGGATCCACTCCAAGGGATGTTGAAAAATCGGTCATGATAATAGCAAAGGCGAAAGGCATAGACTACCAAAAAGCTGCAGAAGAGATTGTGTCAAACACAAGAAGGTTCTTTAAGATTGGCGGCCATAAACTTATTCGTGTCACGGGCTCGTAGCTCAGCTTGGATAGAGCAACAGCCTTCTAAAAACCAAGAAGAGAGCTGAAGGTCGTGGGTTCAAATCCCACCGAGCCCGTATTACCTTTGTAGCCCTAAGTCTGTTTTGTTTGGTTGATAAGAGATTTAACTAACTATATCCAGTTTTATAGCTTCAGACCAAATTCAGCTATGTCTGATATCTTGTCAGTTATGTTGCGCAAAATGTAAGTGTCAAACTTGCCAATCTTTCGGTGTGTGATCTTTTTCAGTATTGAAGCACGCATTTCAGTCACCTCTTCTATCACTTTTAGATTTCCGGTAAATCCAGTGAAAGCAAGATCAAACTGCTTGTGCATGTCTTCAAAGATGTTAATGCCCCTAACAGAAGGTTCCTCAGAGATAAACGCGATACTGTCTGCTATGCTTTCCAGCGCATCGAGCACACTGTAATACCTGAAGAAATCATTCGCTTGGGTTATATTTATGTATCGAACGCCAAGCATGTAGAACCTATTTATCAGCTCTTCCATCTTGCCTATAGCAGAGGTATCCAGATTTTCAAGTTCCGAAAACTCCTGCCCGACTATTGACCTCAAGCGCATTATCACTTTCTCAAGGTTCACTTCCTTTATGTTGGTTAGGTCTTCTATAACCACTTCCTTGCTCGTTTGCGTGGTTATCTCGAATCCAGAGCAGCTCCCGTGCACTGTATCCTCTATCATGTCCAACTGGGAGCGTGTAAACCCGTCACTCGAATAGATGTGCAGGTTAGTGGTACCGTACATATAGTGAAGGCCGATCCTTCTGCCTATAAGCGTGGGGCTCACGTTTGAATCTGTAATCCAATCGGCGCCTTTCTTCTTTGTTCCGGTTGCGGTTATTATAAGGTTGCCGTTTTCGCTCTCGGAAAGATATACCGTGTCTGCGGCTTTTAGGCCGCTCTTGTCCACCCACGCCTTCGGCAATACGAGGGCTGTACTGCCTTCTCCAAACTTGAATATATGCCTCTCCATATGTATAAGTTGTATAGATATGCATATATACTTTATGCAAATTGCATATATACAAGTCCGTACAATCACATAACGTGATTTGATGGACGTGAATCGCTTACATGAAGAGAGATTTGGACTGGGAGAGAATCTGCTCCTGCTTACTGATAGCTACAAGCTCACGCACTGGAAGCAGTATCCGCCAGGCACTGAAAAAGTTTATTCCTACTTCGAATCTAGAGGGGGCATGTTCGATAAGGTCGTATTCTTCGGATTGCAGTATTTCATCCAGAGGTACATAGATGGAGCGGTGGTGACCCAAGAGAAGATAGACGAAGCTGCAAAGATCTCAGCGTTACACCTCGGCAACGATAAACTGTTCAATAAGGAGGGTTGGGAGTATATACTTAGAGAGCATGGAGGGATGCTACCGGTAAGCATAAAGGCGGTACCTGAGGGGAGCGTAGTGCAGACGCATAATGTACTCATAACAGTAGAGAACACAGATCCAAAGTGCTATTGGCTTACGAACTATCTGGAGACCTTGCTCGTACAGACATGGTATCCCACTACCGTGGCAACGCTATCGAGGAACATGAAGAGCCGCATACTTGAGTATCTCGATGATACGGGCAATCCAGAACTTATAGACTTCAAGTTGCATGATTTTGGATTTAGAGGGGTCTCTTCTGTCGAGTCTGCAGGGATTGGAGGGGCCGCGCATCTTGTCAACTTTAAAGGCACAGATACAATCGCTTCGCTGATCCTATTGCGCGATTACTATGACGCAGAGATGGCGGGATTCTCGATCCCTGCGGCCGAACATTCTACTATAACAGCATGGGGTAGATCTCACGAAGCTGAAGCGATGAGGAACATGCTAGAGCAGTTCCCAAACGGAACGGTAGCCGTAGTTTCAGATTCATACAACATATACAAGGCATGCA
>JAKATY010000021.1 GCA_021827955.1 Microcaldota archaeon
GCCTTCTCGCTTATGCCCACTGCTGTAGTCTCAAGATACATGAGCGCTGCTATGGGCTTTTCCCCTTGAGAGATCCTGTCTATTTTCGCTTGTATCATGTTTATATTTCTCTGTATGTTTGTAACTGCGACATCATTTGCCGAAGGGTTTTGAAGTAGCCTGGAAAGCTGAAACTCCTGGTAGCCTCTTTTGCCCTCCAGGTCGTCTCTGGTCTTCTGCACGTCCAAACCGGCGGAAAGCACGTGGAACTTGAATGGGAAGCCTATGCTCATTATTGCGCGTTCCCATTTTTCAGGAGCGGATTGAAGCTGTTCATCTACGTCCTCCTCGTTCCGCTCCTCCTTGAACACATATGGAAAGAGATTCGCGGTTACGTAGCCTGTAGCATAAAAAAGTCCATTGACGTTTTTCACTACGCTGCTCTGATTTTTAACTATATGATAATCATTTGCCGGCTGGAACGTTATGCCCATTAGAGAGGTAAACATCGGGAATATCACAAAATCCGCAAAATTGAACACTATGATTAGCGCAAGAGTCAGCAACGAGAGTAGCATTACCGCTTCGGAAGGCAGCCCCTTTCCGAAGGTAGACCCTCCGGAGATTGCTATGAGAGTGAGAAGGGCAGTAAATGCCAAATATATTATGGTTTCCTCGTCCATTGCCTTACCTATACAATCTGCTCCTCAACATTCTTTATCAGCCTTTCGCTTATTGTTGAATAAGGTATAAGGAACTCGGGCTCTATGAACTTGAGCAGTTCAGAACCTGTTACAAGGCTAGGTGCAACTCCGAATATTGTGCTTATGCCTGCCATAAGCTCTGTGGCTTTTTGCTCTGCAAGCGAAACGGCCTCGAACTCTTTCGCGCCTGAAGCCGATACCGTGACATAGGTAGAAAGCTCCAGTGAATGGGAGGTGTTTATGCTGTCAAGTATGTTTCGCCACATCGAAAGCTCGCCTCTTATCCTTTCGATTTCCTTCTGCGAATTGCCCGACTGGGTTGCGCTCACCTCGTTGTTTTCCAGCTCGCTTATCTTGCTCCTTAACTGCATTATGTAAAGATCCTTGTTCATCGTGGAAAGCTGTGTGGTAAAACGCACAGGATACCTGCTCAGGCTGACCATTCTGCTTACCTGCCTGGAAAAATCTATCTTCTCTTCAGGAGTCATCTCTGTAGCTGACCGGTATATCGGCACGCTTATGTATACAGTTGCAATGAAATCATCTCCCTCCTTGCGCAGTATTGAGTCCTGCGATGTTGAGAGCCAATATGCATTTTCCTTGCTGAGCACCACCTGCTTTGACCTCTGCGTGAACAGTGGTATGAGGAATTTGGTATAGTACCTTGAAACAATTGCCATAAAATCAAAGAAAAGACCCAGGAGCAGCAACAAGAACTTTGCGATATCGAGAACAGGAGAGGCGCTTATCGACATTGACGCAATTATGAATACGACTGATGCGCCCAGAAAGCCAAGAAACAGAAGAAATTTTTTCTCCATTTAGACCATTTTACATTTTCTATATTGAAGCAGTAGTTTATCCATTGCAAATTATATAAAACTTCTTAGTCTTCCAGCAGAATATGAAGCCCCGCCTATGAAATCCGATACCTGCATTACAAAAAAGTATGTAACGGCTATTATGAGAGGAGGATAAAATAATATGAGTAGCCAGAAACTGCTCATTGCGCTCTGCACGCTTGAGAGAAGCGTAGGAATAGGGCTTGCTGAGGATAAGCCGTTTGTCTCTGCTCCTGTGCCAGAACCGAAGAGAGTAAGTTGCGTTGATATTGTCTGCATGCTACTAATCAGATTTGGAGCCGTGAAATAGTACGACACTGCAAACAATGTGGGCATGACTATAAAGAAACCCATAGCAAGCGCTATCAGCATGCCTCCAAATGCGCGCGTAGGGAAGAGGGCACGAAGAATTACTCCGGGCACAAGAAATGCGGGTATTGATACCGATGCGAAGAAAATCAGCAGGTAGTACTCCGCAAAAAGCGCGGCTATGCCGTCGATCAGCAAGCCGCCGATCGCAATCGCCGGCTCCATTACAAAAAGCGTTATAGGAGCATAAAACGTCTGGAGCAAAGATGGAACGATGCCCCCTATCGCCGGATACAGCGACGAATATATTGATACTGTAAAACTGGTGTAAAGCGCATCTGCGGCGTATATGTTGAACAGCGAAGAATAAATTGATTCTGCGCCTACTATGGTCTCATTGATTAGATGGAATGAAGTTGCATATGGGTTTATCATGCCTACAAAAAACGAGGGTATAAGGCCAAAAGCGACCGCAGAGACGAATAGGAATATAAGCACTATTATAGCGCTTGCGGTGGCTTCGTAGAGCTCGCCTATGCCGAAGTTGCGCAGCCTGTCATATTTCATGCCTGCGCCTACAGCAAATATCACTGATGCGATAGAGAAAGAGATTAGTAAAGCTATTACAGCGAGAGGGAAATCCTGGTCCCATATGGATGCGATTTCCGCATCTATTGGGCAATACCAAGGCGCCGAGGTCTGGATGTTTTGCTGTATAGAGCTTGGCAGATTTGAGCACGGACCGCCTGGTGGGGGAGAGCCTGCATTGCCCCCTCCGCCCAATTGACTTGCAAATGATACATTGGATAGAAGCGCAAACAGCAGAACCGCTGCCAGAACGAACGCAGAAGCCTTTAATATTGAATTTGAAGTGCGCATGGCATCACACAAGACCTGAAAGCAAGGACATGAAGCTTACCCTTTCGCCTATCGCGCTTGAAAAGTCAACTATGAAAGCATCAAGTATAAGGAAGTTCAGGAAAGGTATAAAAGTAAGCCCTGCGGCGATATAACCTACAAATGTGAATATCGAAGTTATGCTTGCTGAGTAAAGCAGGGTAAAAGGACTGGCGATGAGGGAAACGAGAAGGGTTGTTATCGCACTTATCGAAGAGGATGAAATCTGTGTGTCTATGAATCCATAGGATATGCTGACAAGCAGCGGATATATAAGCCCCAACCCTATCGCAAACGCGATCATTACGCCGCCAAAACTCCTCGCGAAGCCGAACGTGCGCGCTATTATACCTACGGCGAAGAAGATGAATAGGAAGAGGTAAGCCGAGGAGATGATAAGAAGCTGTATCTGGTTGAGCACAAGCATGAAAAGTATTGCATTGAATGAGATTGTAAGCACGTTTTCAATTGCTGAGGGCAATATGCTGTTTAGCGACAGCTCTGCGCTTATGGACGGCTGGGTGGGCATCGCCAATTTTATTGAAAATCCTGGCGAAAGGCCGAGAACGTAAGAAGCGATGTAAAGAGTTGAAGCGCTGCTGAAAGCGTAATTGTTGAACGTGCTTAGATCGCAGGCGGAAAGGGTAAAGATGTTGCTTACGCCGCTGGACGCGCCGCATTGTAGAGGGAGGAGATTCATGCTAGCAAACGCGTTCACGGGATTTATAAGGAACAGGTATGCAAATGCGGAGAATATCAAAAGCATGGCAAGAGAAAGCAGCACCTCGTAGATTTGGTTGCGCGACCATGCCCGTGCCGTGGGGCTGTTTATAAGCGAAGAAAGCGCAAAGACCATAGCCGCGATGGTTATCGTAATCAAAGCGGCTATTACCGCAACCGCCTCCCAGCTTGTTACAAGGCTATACAACAGCACGCCGCCATTGCTTAACGACAATGCAAAAGACGAAGCATAGGCAGGATGCACAAGAAACAGGAAAAGCAGCACTAGCGCTGCAAACGACGAAGCAATTGTTGCCTTTGCTCTTCTGTGCATTGCTACACCTATACTAGCTTTCTCAGCACATCAGCTGATCTCAACGATGGCGCGCCGAGAAAATCGCCCATCGTTTCAGAAAAATCTATTGTGATGAGTATCGAAATTATTGTGCCTATTATAGTATATATGGCTGGAGATATGAGATCATTGACAAACTCGCCTATTATAAGCGGCCCGTCCACTACATCCGCAGGTGAAGAGATTACAGAAGTGAAAGCGGTAAGTATGCCAGTGCCGAGATTTGCCTGATTTTGTATGCATGAACTTAGAGATGTTGACGAAGACGATCCGCAACTCGATTGGAATATCTGATTTGCACCTATATTAAGCACAAATCCCATTAGCAACGGAAAAACGATGAAGAACCCTATGAATATACCAAGGAAAGCGCCACCTGCAGCGCGTGTCCACGGTATTGTTCTTAGCACCACACCCACAAAGAAGAATAATGGGAAGAATGCGTAAATTATGAAAAGGAACAGCGCTACGCCAGCTAGAACGAGCACAAATGCCCATGCCATGTCCGTCAGTATCCCTATCACACTTATTATAAGCGAGAAGCCTGCAAAAGGAGAGAATGCAGCTCCGAAATGGTTCGGCTCTATAGATACCCTAAAGGTCCTGAAGAAGGAGATTACGTCATTCTGCATCATTAGACCCACGGCTGAAGGCAGCTCACCTATAGAGACATTTGCCACATAAATGCATGAAGTAGCAAAGGGGGCGTCAGAAAAGAAGCTCGACTTGATCAGCGCTCCTGAAGGGAGCGAACCGGGAGAAACATGGCTCGAGAGGCTAAATGTTCCAACAACTACAAACACGATTATGGCAGTGATTATTATTTCTCCGATTTCAGCCTTGCTGAACCTCATCAGCTTGTCCAGCTTGAAGGCCGTGCCTATTGCATATAGCACCCCGACAATCATTATCATTACTACCATTGCCAGAACAGAAAGCGCAAGCATGCTGTTCAGTGCGGTAGGATAATTGAATACAGAATATGCACCGCCCACGGGATTGAAAAGAGAATTGCAGTAGGCCGTGCCGCTTACCTGTGAGAATGAAATGTTTGAGATGCTCGTCACAAAAAGCAAAGAGACGAGCACAGCTAGCAGCGGTAAACGCAATGCGGCCGCGTTAAATGCTCTTTTTGCTTTGTGTTTTGCCATTTAGATCAGCCTGGACAGCCCGCCTAGGGTCGTATCGCCGCCCATCAATCCTGACAATCCCCTTATCGAAGATATGAATACTAGGAGATTGACTATGGGCAGGAAATAGCCGACTATCCCTATTATGCCATAGACATTCAGCACGTCGAAAAGCGTCTTCAGCGCATTTGGAACTCCGCATCCCACTATCAATGGGAAGGTTACCTGCGAAACGGAGACAAATCTGCCATAGAGCAGAAGTATGAGGTTTGCAAAAGGTATCATTGTCTGTCCTATGTCCGCAAATTCAGAGCCCAATAGAGTAGTATACCCGGCAGTTTCAGGATAACAGCCGTTGTGTATTGCTATCGCGGCGATGTTGGGTTCCACGAAGAAATTTATCGAATAGGTGCCAGAACCGCTTGGTGAGGATGGAAGAGTAG